>USSJ01000168.1 GCA_900557285.1 uncultured Clostridia bacterium
TAAACATACTGTGCGCCGCGGCTTTTCGCCGCCTGGAACACACCCACCAAACTTGAATTGATAACCGCGGGGGGGCCGCCGCTCTGCCCGACGATCGCATTTCTACCCATTTTTTCCACTCCTTTGCGTTCCGCGCCCAGCCGGCATTTTCCGGCAAAGCGCGCCCTTGTAGCGGACGCACGGCACGCCCGCCCTGTTTTTTTACGTGTTCCAGTATAGCATGTTTTTCTCCCTGCCGCGAGTGCGCACGCCAAAAAAATACACGCTTGTTACAAATTTGATAACGATTTGACATCGTTCCGACGCAATATCTGCGGCTTGTACGCCGTATATAGAGTAGCAGAACCTGACACAGAAAGGAAGGGAACTCGATGAAAAAGACGTTGTTCAGTATTCTTTTTTCACTGGCGCTCGCCGCCTCTCTGGCGGGATGCGGAGGCGCGGCCAGCAGCACGGCCGCGGCCCGTGCTTCACGCGCGTTGCCATATGCCTCGGCGTCATGCTGGCCGCCGCATTGGCGGTGGTGTTCACAAACCCGTTCACAGGTTGGCTGTTTTATCTGGACGCGGCGGGCACATATGTGCGCGGTCCGTACAACCGGCTGCTGTATGCGCTGCTGGTGGCGTGCTGTTTGTTGCTGGTGATATGTTATATAAAGCAGTTCCGCACGGCGTCGCGCGCCATCCACCGAATGATGGCCACGCTGCCCCTTCTGGCGATGGTGCTGGGGACGGTGCAGTATCTGTTCCCGCCCGTCATGATGACGGGCTTTATCCCGGCGTGCATTTTGCTGGTGCTGTTTTTTAATTTCCAGAGCCAGCGCATCAATACGGATTTTCTGACGGGCCTTTCCAGCCGCAGCGCGCTGTGGTATGCGGCGGGCACGTGCCTTCGCTCGGGCCAATCCTTTTATTGCGTAGCGGTATGCCTGCGCCATTTCGGCGACGTAAACAAACAGTTCGGGCACACCGGCGGCGACACAGTGCTGCGCCAGGTGAGCGCATATCTGGAAGCGCTGGGGTTAAAAACGCCTGAATTTATGCGATATCTTCACTGTCTGGAGGAATATTCGGAGTTATATTTCAGCTTCTGCGGATATGCAAAAGCGTATGCGGATATCCGGAAACTGCCGATCGGGGCGTATTACGAAGAACATCTGCGAAAGATCGGTCGGGCGGTCGAAAAGCTTAAAAAAGCGCAAGACATCCTGAAAGATCTGATGGCGGAATTTCCCGAAAAGGAATATTTAAAGCATGAAGAGGAGATCCTGAAAATTACATCTTTGGAATCGGAAGGGATGCAATTGCGCATGGCGATCCGTCTGAAAAATGCAAAGGACAAATCCGCCGACAAACAGAAACTGATGCATGATTTTGATAAAGTGAAAGAAAATTTGTATGAAATCATTGAATTTTCTCGCACAATTCCAAAAGAAGTAAAGGGTTTTCACGGCGGAAAACTTCTTGTGGAGCATCTTTGCAAAGATCAGATATGGACGGTCAATGAATTGATCTGCCAGGAGTTGGGAATTCCTGTGTCATTGGACAGAAGTATAATTTAAGGGGGATGAAATATGGATGGCGAAGAAAAAACAGTAAAACCTGTGAAAGTCGGCACGCGCGGTTCCTGGCGGAGAAAACAACAACTGTTTATAATCGGAATGTTGTCCGTGGCATTGATCAATTGCCTTTGAGCTGACGACTCGCTGCGGAATAACCGATTTTACTGCGTACATGCGGCGGATAGGATGCAGATATCTGCAGCTTTTTGTCCACGCAACAGATTTTACACTGTATGAATGCAGCATACTTCCCGCGGTGTACCCTTTAAAAGTGCGTGAAAAGAAAATTTCGGATTTTTTGCGTCGGAAAATATACGAAACGGGAGTCAGAACGCTCCGACTGTGTATGCATCAGCATTATGAAGATTGTCCGTGGAGAGAACAGGCGCTCTATACTTTTGACAGCCGTATCCAGATGCTGGGCGGTTATACGGCATTCGGAGAGTATGCAATGGCAAGAGATAATCTTCTGTTGTTTTCGCAGGCACTGCGCGAAGACGGGCATCTCGAACTGTGCGCCCCCTGCCGAATGCCGTTAACGATTCCTATGTTTTCGCTTACGTATCTGCTGCAGGTCAAAGAATACACACAGTATTCCAAAGACAATTCCCTGGCTGAAATTGTTTATCCGGTTTGTGAAAAAATACTGTATACGTTTATTGAAAAAATAGACAAAATCACGGGATTGCTGCCAGCATTCCGTGAGCGGCAGTATTGGAATTTTTACGAATGGCGGGAGGGCCTGGACGGAATGCCGTTGGACAGGGATTATGAATTGCAGGAAAGATACGACGCGATTCTGAATGCGTTTTTGGTGATGGCGATAGACAGTTTTATATTTCTGCGCCTTAAAAAGGGACTGCGGGAAAATGAAGAGCTGATACGGGTAAAGGAAAAGCTTGTAAACCGTTTGAATGAAGTGTTTTACGATGCAGAGAAGGGCATATATTTCAATTATTTTGCGGACGGGAAAAGGAGCCTTTATTCGGAATTTGCAAACTCGGTGCTGTTGTATGCCGGGGTTGTACCCGAAGAATGTCAGTTGTCCTTGGCGGAAAAATTGCTGAAAAACGAAGGGATGATTCCTTCCACATTGTCAGCCTTGATTTTTGAATACGATGCTGTTCTTTCGAGATTTCCGGATAAATTGGGAGAGGTGCTCAGACAGATTGACGAAATCTGGGGCAGTATGCTGTCAAAAGGGGCGACGACCTTCTGGGAAACGCAGTCGGGCGCCGACGACTTTTATTTTGCGGGGAGTTTATGTCATGGCTGGAGTGCGCTGCCGGTACACATTTACAATACCTATGGGGTGCGTACATATCGTAAGACGGGGAAAGATTTATGAATGAACTGATAAGGGAAAGCCTGGAACCGTTCTGGAAGAGCGGAAAAATGATCCGTGAAAGCATAATGTTGGTTGAGAAAGACGGCGTGATCAGCGGCAATCTTCGCTATAAGCCGAAAGGAAAGGTCAGAATTTCCAGCAGTTTTTTGACGGAAGAATTTAAGGAAGGCGAAGATTATATCTGTGAGGGCCGCCGTGTCGTATGTTTGAACAGACGCATGCCGTATGTGAAGGAAGAAATTTTATACGGAAAGAATCTTCCGGATGAAATTCGGGACGATCCGAAAAAATTCAATATCGTAAATTGTCTTTACAGTGACAGCCCTTATATCATCAGTCACCAGGTCGTGGCGGATTATTCATTTGACAGGGCGGAATTTGATTTATCTTTTACGGATAAGGCGCGCGAGTATCTGCCGCGGACCTTGCAAAAACTGGAGCGCGGCGAAAAATTGCGGATATTGTTGTACGGAGACAGCATATCGGTAGGCTGTAATTCAAGCGGTTGCATGAATACGCCGCCTTATCTTCCGCCTTGGTATGAACTGCTATGTATGGGATTGGAAGACAGATTTGGAAGCGAGATACAATTTGTCAATACGTCAAAGGGCGGCATGACGTCTGTATGGGGGATGGAAAATGTGGAGCAAAACGTTGAACCGTATGCGAGCGATCTGATGATGATAGCATTCGGAATGAACGACGGGACCATGAAAATACCCACTTCACAGTTTTTAGAAAATATTCGGACGATCATGAAAAGTCAGAAAGAGAGCGGGTGTGAATTTATTCTGATCGCATCCATATTGCCCAATCCTGAAAGTGATTTTGTGG
>USSJ01000169.1 GCA_900557285.1 uncultured Clostridia bacterium
ATCTCGGGCGCGACCGCGCGTATGCGCGACACCAGATCCAGATACCGCTCGCGCGTGTAATGGCGGTTCATCGCGCGCAGGACGGCGTCAGAGCCGCTCTGCAACGACAGATGAAAGTGCGGCGCAAAATCGCGCACCTGCTTTGCCGCTTCCAGAAGCTGCGGCGTGATCACGCTCACTTCCAAAGAACCCAGCCGAATACGGCTGTTTGCATTCTTTACGGCAAGCAAAAGATCGGCAAGGCCGCGGTTTCCGTCTTGGAAAGAGGAAATATCGATGCCCGTGATCACCACTTCTTCCGCCGAACTTGACAAAATTTCTTGCGCCGCGCTCTCCACCGTCCGTGAACGGCTCCTGCCGCGCAAGTAAGGGATAATGCAGTAAGAACAGAAATTGTTGCACCCGTCCTGGATTTTTACGAACGCGCGCGTTTTCAAAGACACGGGCGCAGGCATTTCGTCGTAAATTTTATCCTCTTCGTCCAAGGCAATGCCTTCGCCGTCCAGGAGCGAAAGAATTTTACTCTTTTGCCGCGCACCCGTAACCAGCTGTACGTTTTGTTTCTTTGCAAAAATTTCGGGCGTTTTTCCGGCGGCACAGCCGCACACAATGATGCGGGCATCGGGATTGACCGCGCGCACCCGCGCGATCGCCTGACGGCTCTTTTTTTCCGCTTCGCCCGTTACCGCACAGGTATTGAGAATATACAGATCCGCAAAATCCAGCTCGTCGGAGACCTCCCAACCGCGTTCCTGCAAACCGCGGATGAGTGAACCGCTCTCGCAGTCATTGACTTTGCAGCCCAACGTAAAGACGACAGCTTTCATTCCAGTTCTCCCAATGCGAACGCGACCACCCCGCAAAAGACGATCGCCGCCGTTTCCGCGCGCAAAATGCGTTTGCCGAGCGTGATGCCCGCAAATCCTTTCTGCTTTCCAAGATCGAATTCTTCCTGCGAAAAGCCGCCCTCGCTCCCCACGACCAAGGCGCAGGAACCGCGCAGTTCGTGCAGATTCCGATCGGACGTTTGTGCAAATTCGCAGGCAAAGAGTTTATTATCGAAACCGCTGCAGGAATCGAGCGCATCCTCGAATTTTTCAAAATACTCCACCGTGGGAACGGTGGCGCGCAGGCATTGTTTCGCCGCTTCGCGCGCGACTTTGCGGAGCCGCTCCGTCTTGTTTTCGTTCATGTAAGCAGAACAAAACCGCGACGAAAAGACGGCGATCTCCGCAACGCCCAGTTCGGTCGCTTTCTGCACGACGAGTTCTGTCTTGTCGCCCTTGAGCGCACCGACCAACAGGCGTATTTTTGTTTTGCACTCTTTATCGGATACGCGCTCGCTCACCACCGTGCAGAGCATTTCGCCCTTGGTTACTTTGTTGATGATCGCGTCGTATTCCTTGCCGCTGCCGTCCAGAAGAAGGATCTCGTCGCCCTCTTTGAGGCGCAAAACGTTTTTTGCGTGGGAATATTCGTCGCCCGAAAGGATCGCTTCCTTTCCGACGTGTTCGGTAAAAAATCTGCGTATCGTTGCCATATATTTATTCCGAAATGCGCACGAATGCGCCGACATTATTTTTTGAATGCAAGTGCAAACCACTCGCCTTTGCGGATCTGTCTGATCTTTGTCAGCCCGACCGCTTCATACGCGCGGATGACCTGTTCGAGTTTAGGTTCGATGATGCCGCTTAAAATCAGCGTGCCGCCCTCTTTCAGATTTTTGGGAATGCTGTCGCACAGCCTGCAGAGAATATCCGCCGTGATGTTTGCCGTCATGACTTCGCCGCGCACGTCCGCATTTTCCAGAAGGTCGGAAAGATCGATCTTGGCGCGGTCTGCCACGCCGTTGAGTTCGCTGTTGTGCGTAGCGCTCTTGACGGCGACATAATCGATGTCTGTCATGTATGCGAACTTTGCACCCAGTTTCAGTGCCGCAATTCCCAAAATGCCGCTGCCGCAGCCGACGTCGATGACGGTATCCCCTTCTTTGAGGTATTCCTGCAAAAGTTCCAGACACATGGACGTCGTTTCATGTTCGCCCGTGCCGAACGCCATATTGGAATCCAGCTTGACGATGACTTCTCCGTCCTTGGGCTCGTAGGCGATCCACTCGGGACAGATAACGACTCTGCCGCCGATGTGTAAAGGGCGAAAGTGTTTTTTCCAGACGTCGATCCAGTCGTCCCCTTCGATCTCGCGGCGGCTCGTTTCCAGTGTACCGAGCGAAAAAATGCCCGCACTGCGTTCCTTTAAAAGTTCGATATCCGCAAGGATAGAACGAATATTTTCATCCGCAATGTCCAAAGGCAAAAAACATTTTACCAGAACGTCCGACTGTCCTTTTATAAGATCGTCGTCCATATAATCCCAGAACGTGCGCTTGTCACTCTGCAATGCGATGATGTCGTTCACATCGCATACCGTAACCCCGTAATTGGTATAGTTCCAGAAAATATCGGCGATCAGTTCACTGCCTTCCGTCGTCGTATGTACCGTAAATTCTATAAATTTCATTCGTCCGTCCTTTGCAGGGCTTCCAACCGCCGCATTTTTGTTTTTTAATATTGTACTCGTTTTTACAGGATTCGTCAACTTCTTGAAAGACAATTGCGCCCCTCTCCGATTTCCAAAACCGAACGGTTTTTTCTGTTTTTTTGGTATTTTCTGTAATTTTATTAGGTTTTTAAGGAAAAAAGCGATGATTTAAGAAAAATTCAGAAAGCTGACATCAATTTATCTTTTTTGGATGTTATAGATTATAAAGCCCGCGCCGCAAAATTGCGGCGCGGGCATAAACTTAATCTGCCGATTCCAGCTTAATGCAAATACTTTTCCCTTCGATCTTCAAAGTGCCGTGAAACTGATATTCTCCGTCTTTCAGATCGGACAGAGAAAAATTAATGGAATTATTCTTTTCCGTTGATGTCAACTCGTGCGATCCTGCCGAATTTTCCGTTTCAACGCCGCTTGCCGAAAGATTGCTCTTTTCCGTCAGAAAGTCTTGGTCTGTGCCGCATAAAAACATATTTTTCAGACGCTCTATATCTTTTTGTGCAACTTCCTGCATTTTCGGAGGCGCCCCCTTCATGCTTTTTTTGGGTGCGCACTCAGTTCCAGACCCGATGCGGATGATCGAAATGATCAGATCGCGCTTTCTATGCGAAGACGGCGACTTTACGCCGAATGCCCGCCCGTATGATCGCAATTCGTAGATGGTCTTATGATCTAAGTACAAATATATTTCTTCATAGATTTTTAACAATTCTTCCTCTGTCATTTTTCCCCCACTCTTTAAAAACAAATTATCCGCTTTATAACAAATAAAAGCCGCTCTATGTACACATTATTTCAACAAGTACTTTGTTTTGTTTGCCCGACCAGCAATGCCGCCGTCGGGCAAATATCTTTTAAATATTGTACATATTAAGATTATAATTGTCCAATTAGACGAAGTCAAGCGATATTGTCCAGTTAGACGATATAATTTAGCAAAAAAATCAGGAAAAAGAATATTGGAAATTATAATCGAACATTTTATAGATTCAATCAAATCGTACTTAAACATCCACCAAATTACAGTAACGGAATTTTCAAGAAAAATCGGTTGCTTAGAGCGTTGTATTGCACGCTGGTTAGACGGCACAAACACTCCTTCGACGGAATATGTTTTAAAAGTGGCAGATTTTATGAATTGTTCTGTGGATTTTCTTTTTGAAAGGACAGAAAATCCCGCATATCAA
>USSJ01000170.1 GCA_900557285.1 uncultured Clostridia bacterium
GATGGAAGCCATCGCACAGGCAAATGAACGTCTGCGCTCCTGGCGGCTCGACGGCTGCACGCTCTACGTGACGCTCGAGCCCTGCCCGATGTGCGCGGGCGCGATCGTGGGCGCGCGGGTGAAAAAGCTTTATTTCGGCGCGTACGAGCCCAAGAGCGGCAGCGCGGAAAGCCGTTTTTCCGTGCTGACGGAAAGCGGCCTCAACCACGTTACGGAATACGAGGGCGGCGTGCTCGGCGCGCAATGTTCCGAACTTTTAAAAAACTATTTTAAAGCGAAGAGAAAAGCGAAATAGTTTGACTATTTTAAATATTTATCGTAAAATAAGTATATCCGAAAAATATACGCGCCTTACGGGCGCGAAATTGCGAGGTCTTACAAAAAATGATAACACACGGTAACGAAATCGAGTTGTTTGCGGGCAACTCCAACAAGCCGCTGGCGGAAGCCATCGCGAAAGAACTGAAAACCGTTCTGAGCGGTATCGAAGTCGGCACGTTCAGCGACGGAGAGATCTCCGTGCACCTTTGCGAAACGGTCAGGGGAAAGGACGTGTTCCTCATCCAATCCACGTGCGCGCCCGTCAACAACAACCTGATGGAACTTCTGATCATGATCGACGCCGCGCGCCGCGCGTCGGCGGGCAGGATCACGGCGGTCATTCCTTACTTCGGCTATGCGAGGCAGGACAGAAAAGCCCGTTCCAGAGATCCCATCACGGCAAAACTCGTTGCCGATATTCTGACGAGCGCCGGCGCGGACAGAGTTCTCACCATGGACCTGCACGCCGCGCAGATCCAGGGGTTTTTCGACATTCCCGTCGATCACCTGCTGGGCGCTCCTATTTTAAGCAGATATTATAAAAAGAAGAAAAACGACGACTGGGTGGTTGTTTCCCCCGACGTCGGCAGCGTGGGCAGGGCGAGGAATTTCGCCGCGTCCATCAACTGCCCGCTCGCCATCGTGGACAAGCGCCGCCCCAAGGCGAACGCCATCGAGGTAATGAACATCGTCGGCGACGTTTCGGGCAAGACCTGCCTCATGGTGGATGATATGATCGACACCGCGGGCACCATCTGCCAGGGCGCGGAAGCGCTCATCAAAAACGGCGCGAAAGAAGTTTACGCCTGCTGCACGCACGCGGTGTTCAGCGGTCCCGCGATGGAACGCCTCGAAAAGGCTCCCATCAAGGAGCTCGCCATCCTCAACACCATCGACCTGCCTCCCGAAAAGAAGCTGGACAAGATCTCCGTGATCTCGGTGGCGGATATTTTTGCGGCGGCGATCGAAAATGTTTATCTGGACAAACCGATGTCCAAGATTTACGACTGATATAACAGAAGGAAAGAATGAGTTTGTTATCATCTTCGATCGTGATACCTTGGCAGATTTATCCTCTTCTGATTGCGTTCGTTTTGCTTGCCGGTGCGACGATGGCTTTGATGACTCTGATCGACAAGGACATGGAAAAGCGCGGGATCAGCAAAAGCGATCGGGTCATTTCCAAGTATTTAGGATTCTGGCCGACCGGTGTCATAAAGTATCTTAAAGAAAGCCGTCAGGACAAGAGCATTCCGTGTCCGTATTGCGGACAGATCACTTCCGTGGCGACCAGGTCGGGAAAAAGGAAGTGCGTTCATTGCAAAAAGGAGATCACGGATCAGCAAGTGAGCGGCGGGATTACGATCGACCGCGCGCCTGTACAAAAGGCGATTCAAGTTCTGTACTTTGTTGCCTGGCTGGCCGTGGCATTGCTGATTGCTTTCATTGTGCTGTTTATTCTGAAGTAATTCGGAGCGAAATTTATCATAACGATTCTGATTTTGCCGCGTTTTGAAAAAAACGCGGCGTTCGCGCGTTCGGAAAATATTATTTTTGCGGCGGGAAGCCGCGAGGCAGGCTGAGTTATGTTTTTGATCGTAGGGTTAGGCAACCCCGAAAAAAAATACGAAACGACATTCCACAACATGGGATTTCTTGCCGTGGGCGAAGCGGCGGAAAAACTGGGCGTCAAGTTCAAAAAGAAGGAATGTGAGGCGTCGGTGGCGGAAGCGTTCTTGGAAGGCGAAAAGGTAATCCTTGCGCGTCCGCTCACATATATGAACGCGAGCGGCAGGGCGGTAAAGCAGCTGATGGCAAAATACAAGGTATCCCCGTCGGAACTTTTGGTGATCTACGATGATTTTGATCTTCCGAAAGGGAAATTGCGCATTCGTGCGTCAGGGAGCGCCGGCACGCATAACGGGATGCGGAGCATTATAGGAGAGATAGGGACGGGGGATTTTGCGCGCATCCGTGTCGGGATCAAGGATCCGGAGGTGAATATTCCCATCATCAACTATGTTCTGGCGCAGATCCGTCAGGAAGATTATCCGCTGTTTGCGAAGGCTTGCGAAGACGCGGCGGACGCGGCGATCCGTTTTGCGAAGGGTGAGAGCATCGAGAACGTTATGAATGCTTACAATAAAGGCTGAACCGTCGTATAGAGAGCGGGAGAGTATATAGTATGCCGTCAAATTTTTTTCAACCTGAATATCTGGGAAGCGAGTTTGAAGAACTTGCGCAGGATCTCCGCCTCGGCACGCCGACGGCGGTTTTCGGCGTGTCCGCGCCGTTGAAAGGATTGCTTGCGGCAAGCTGTGTTTCCGACAGAATGGTGTATGTGGCGGACAATGCGCAGACGGCGGCTCGGATGGCGTCCGAGATCGCGGGGTTTGCAGGCGAAGAAGTTGTGTTGCTGAATGCGAAAGATGAAGTTCTTCTTTACAAGGATGCTGTTTCCAAAGACGCGTTGTACCGCCGTCTGGAAGCGATGTGGCGTATTCAGAACGGCGCGCGGCGTATCGTCTGTGATATTGAGAGCCTCGTGCAGCTGTTTCCGAAAAGATTGCGTTTTCTGCGCCTGGAAGAAGGGAAAGATATTGACTTCATGGGATTGGCGGCAGAACTCGTATCGCTGGGCTATACGCGCACGGCGGCGGTGGAAAACAAGGGACAGTTTGCGCTTCGCGGGGATATTCTGGATATTTTCCCCGTGGGCTCGGAAAATCCCGCGCGGGTGGATTTTTTCGGGGATACGGTGGAGAAGATCAAACCGTATAATTTTCTGACGGGCGAGCGGCTTGCGCAGGCGGACGCACTGGACATTGTGGCGGCGACGGATGTCGAGATTGGGCAGGACGAGGTGAAGGGCATCCGCGATCGCCTGTTCGGCGAATTGCCGTCGTTCAAGGACGCGGCGGCGTATAACCGCGCGCAGACGATAGCGGGCGAACTTTCGGCAAAGCTGGAAAGCGGCGGCCTGTTCGGCGGGGCGTCGTACTTATTGCCGCTTTTGAAAAATGCGGTGGATTTCCGCACGTTTTTCGGGAACGCTCTGTATATTTTTGACGAATGCAAACTGATCGCGGACAAGACGGACGCGCTCTATAAGGAGCATGAAGAGCGGTATAGCGGCTTGCGGCGGGGCGGTGAAGTGTTTTCTTTCTGCAAGGGCCAGTATATCGACCGGGAAAGCATGGAGGAGGCATTGCATGCGGTAAAGGCGGCGGCATTTCAGACGTTTGCGGCAGGGACGCGTTTTTTTGAACCGTTAAAAATTTACAATCTGCATTGTTCTCCGCTCGGGAAATATCTGAACAGTTTTCAGAACCTTATCAACGACATCAGGAGCTGGCGTTCGAACGGATACCGCATCATGTTGTACTGCGGTACGGCGGCGCGGGCGGA
>USSJ01000171.1 GCA_900557285.1 uncultured Clostridia bacterium
ACCCTGCTGGAAAAAGAGCCCGACACCTATGCACTCCAGTTTTCCGTCTATCAGGAAAACCCCGCCTTACTGACCGAAAACATCCAGGAAGCAGGGGAATTAAAAGTATGTAGCCATCTACTGAAAAGTAACTGTAAGATCACCCGTCAACCCGATTGGGGAAGTTTGTACATTCATCTGAAAGGCCGGACACAACCGGCCTATGCCTCTCTGTTGAAATACATCGTTTCGCTGCGTAATGAAAATCATTTTCACGAAGAAATTTGTGAGATGACTTTCAAACGCCTCAGTGATCTTTTCCAACCCGAAATTCTCATGGTAAGTTGCTTATACACCCGTCGTGGCGGGATAGATATTTGTCCTTGCCGGGCCAACAAACCGGATTATCTGCCGCATTATCTGCCCCAAGCCGATATACTGACCCAGCGGAATTTCCGGCAATAACCGCCTGCTTTCTTTCTGTTAAACCCCCGTTCCTGTTTTAGCTGTCATCACCGTTTTCACTGTATTTATAAATCTATCTGCCGAGTATCTTTTCGTACGTACCGTCCTTCAACACTTCCAATCCTTTCTTCAGCATATCGTTCTCCTCATTCATAATCTGATACATCTCGTTCATATTCCAAAGATCCCGGGCTATCAATGCTTTCAGCTGCAATTTAATGGTAGGCAAAAGAGGTTTCAGTGCTTTATCGTCTCTGGGGATATCCGCTTTTTCCCCTGCTTTTACAATTTCATCGATCATGGCATCGGTCACCTGAAAATTCTTCACAAAAGAATCGAAATCAGGATATTTCTTTTTCAGCTCTTCATACCGCGCCGTAATCTCTTCATCCGTCGCCGTTTCCGCTACGCCTAAAAGATCATAGTACTGTTTACTCATCTTTTTTCCTCTGGCTTCCGCCCTATTTTAATTTGATTTTTTCCGGTTTCGATTGGATCCCTTTGCACCCGCACATCACGCGCTTCGTCACGGCAGGCAATCCGCGCAGAATGATGTTGTCCGTCAGATCATGATTGAAATAAAACCGTATCTTGTTCAGATTCTCTGCATTCCCCGCGAAAATACTGCGGAATACAAAATTCACTTCTTCTCCATTTTTTTCCAGCATCTGAACGCGTGAATCCGCCCCGTATGCCGCATAAAACGGATTGTAATTTTTCTTTTTCCTGTCTTTGTCGTAATCGTCCAGCGCATCGATCAAATACACCCACTTTCCGATCCCATAAAACAGGTTGTGCGTAAATTCATTTTTATATTCATCCAGACAAAGATCCGAAAGATCTGCCAGCATATTTGCCGACGGATCCGCCGCCATGTCCGCCGACGCACAGTTTTTCCGCTCCAGTTCTTCCTGCTGCAACAAATACTTGCGTATCACCTGCGCCAGCTCTGCGTGCAGTTTCTCCGCTTTTTTGAATCCTCTGTTGAAAAAACTGCGGCTAAATCTGCCCTTGTTCTCATCCTGCATATCATCCGTCAGTTTATAATACGTCAAAAGAGTATTCAGACAGGCACATGCCCGCGTGATCTCATCATCCTGCGTGATCGGGCGCTTGGAAATCGGATGCAGAACACAATGCTTCTGTTCGATCTTTACGTCGCAATTTTTGATGTTATGCAGGATCGCCGACAAAAACGTAACGTCGTACGATAAACCCATCCGCGCCATCTGTCCGCAACTGCCGCCTATGCTCTTGCATAATCCGCAATACAGCGCTTTATACAGAACGCCGTCTTTCACATACATATACGGAATTTCCGGCTGAATGTATCCGAACACCCTGATCAGTCCCCCGAATAAAATCCGACTTTGCGATACACTTTGGATAACGTCCTGCGCGCAATGCGGAACGCAGATTCCGCACCCTGCTTCATGACCCCGTTCAGATATGCCTTATCGGCCAAAAGCCGCGCTTTCTCTGCCTGGATCGGCGCCAGCGCATCCGCAACCGCCTCGCCTACCGCCATCTTGAAATCGCCGTAACCCTTTCCTGCGAATTCTTTTTCGCAACCCGCAATGCTCTTTCCGGTAAAGGCATGGTATATCGTCAGAAGATTGGATACGCCCGGCTTTTCTTCCGGGGCATACCGTATTTCGCTGTCGCTGTCCGTCACCGCACGCTTGAATTTGCGGATCACCGTGTCTTTGTCGTCGCTCATCGTCACAAACGCATTCACATTGTCATCCGACTTGCTCATCTTTTTGGAGGGATCCGCAAGGCTCATGATCTTCGCGCCGCTGTCTTTGAGAATATATCCGTCCGGCACGGTAAAAGTCTGCCCGTACCGATTATTAAAGCGGATCGCAAGATCGCGCGTCAGCTCCAGATGCTGTTTTTGATCCGCCCCCACCGGAACAAGCGCCGCCTGATACAGCAAAATATCCGACGCCATCAGAACAGGATAATCCATGAGGCCCATGTTCACGTTTTCCGCGTGCTTCGCACTCTTATCCTTGAACTGTGTCATGCGCGAAAGTTCGCCAGGATACGTGATCGTGTTTAAAACCCACGTGAGCTCACAGTGCGCAGGCACCTGCGACTGCACAAACAATACACACTTTTCCGGATCTATGCCGCTCGCCAAAAACAGCGCCATGAGCTCTACCGTATTCTTCCGCAAAGCCGCCGCTTCCTGCGGCACCGTGATCGCATGCAGATCCGCCACCGCATAAATGCAGTTGTATTCATCCTGCAATTTCGAAAAATTACGGATCGCTCCTATATAATTCCCGATCGTTACCGATCCGCTCGGCTGTACCGCCGAAAATAAGCTCTTTTTAACTTGTTCTTCCATGGTTTCCCTCGCTGTATATTCTTATTTAGTATACCATACCCGCCCCGAAAATGCAAACAACTTACGCCTGTCCCCTTTGAAAATCATCTTTTTTGTCCGTTTTTATCACACAATTTTCGATTTATACGACTTTTCGCACCTTTCGCCTTTTTTCGCCCTCTCCTCACACAATACCGCCATACGCCGCCTATATCTCTTTCACAATTTTATTCCAAACCTTTCTGCTTTTCTCCCGCATTTTTCCTGCAGCTGTTGACTTTTCTTTCGGAAAGAGTATAATATATTTCATCATGATAAGAAGCGTTGGGGGAAAATAACATGAAATACCGCAGATTTTTCATTTTTATCGTTGAATTGTTTGCCGTATGCAGCGCTATTCTGTTCATTCCCGTCATAAACGTCCGAGCTGTCTACGCAACACAGTCCGCATCTTTTCACGCCAATCTGATCAGCGGTTTATTCTTAAAATCCGTTACGGTTGGCGACATTTCTTTCTTTTGTTATTCCGACCAAAGCCCTGTAATCTTACTCATTCTGCTTGCCTGTATCGGAACATTTTTGCTTTCTTTCAAAAAAAGCCTGTGGGCCGGCATACTATTCTATATTGTTACACTCATTTTTTTGGCAGACGGCAGCAACATCCAAGTTACCGTTATTGTTTCCCCTGCTTTGCAAAATCAAGGCCATTCAGGTTACCAAGGCCCCAGCCCCTTTGCCCTTTTTGACCTGCTGCTATTTACAGCAATACCCGTTCTCCAATTTCTGCTTCTCAAAAAGAAACACATTTTCGAAAGAACCGCAAATTTTGAAACAAACGCTGAAAAAAATTTACTGTAAAAATCAAATGAACTTTAAACAGATCATCCGGTGAAAAAGGAGTGCCTCACAAAAATTTGCGGGACACTCCTTTTTTGAATCAAAAAAC
>USSJ01000172.1 GCA_900557285.1 uncultured Clostridia bacterium
TCCGAAAAAAAATGCTTTTCCGCCGCTGAAACCCTGTTTCCTTAACGGAACGGAAACACATAACCCTTCCGGGAAATTTTGGATCCCGATCCCCACGGCGAGCATTACGGCGGCGATCCAGGAATTGAAATCCCCCGCCAGGGAACCAAACGCAACCCCTACGGCAAAGCCTTCCGGGATATTATGCAATGTAATTGCAAAACATGCCAGCGCACCGCTTCGCTGATTGTCCCGAGAAAATATTTTCATGCGCGACATGATAAAATCTGACAGCAAAATAAAAGCGCAACCCATTAAAAAGCCGCCGGATAAAATCAATGCCGTGGTTGCGGAACCGCTCTTTTCCAGCCTTTCCGCGGCAGGCAGCAACAGGGAAAAAAAACTTGCCGCAATCATAATGCCTGCGGCCGTTCCCTGCATACCGTTCAGCGCTTTTGTGTTGAATTTCCCCGATATAAATACAAACGCAGCCCCCAATGCCGTCATAAACCAGGTAAAAAGGGTTGCGAACAGCGCCTGAATCCAGACAGGCAGCTGCATAAGCCACTCAATCATACTTTTCCTCCGTAAAAGCCCTTACTATCATTGTATTCCGAAGTATTTGTATCGTGTGCGCCTGCAGCCGCTCTTTTTCTCGCAATTAAATTGCATCCCCATACACAGGTTTTGCCGTTCGGCAAAGCCTGTTCCGGACATATCCTTTTTCCTCTTTTTGCGGAAATAAATTTCGCTGAAAAAGCTAAACTAAATCCTCTTCATGGCTCATATAAAAAGCCCGAAAGAGCTAAACTGCTCTTTCGGGCTTTTCAGTATTCTTAAAAATATATGCGATCATTCAGAGAAACAACCGTAACAGGTGTTTCCTGTTTAAAACATGTTGTGCCGAGCGGTCAATTCAAGAAACCCTGAATAACGGCATCTTCCGCTTCCTGTTCCGTAAGGCCGAGACTCATCAGTTTCAAGAGCTGTTCCCCCGCGATTTTTCCGACCGCCGCCTCATGGACAAGGCTTGCAGACGGACTCACTGCGTCTATTTTCGGCGTAGAAATAATCCTAGCCGAATCGAGCACAATACCGTCGCATTCCACATGGCCGAAGCACTCGTTCTTCCCGATCATATCCGAGCGGAACGACTGTTTGCTGTTTCCGCGCGCGACGCTGCGGCTGACGATATCCGCTCTGCTGCCCTTACCGCTTAATTTAACGCGAAAATCCGTAATTGCCTCTTCCTGCCGATCGGTCAGAATTTTTTCTTTGACGATCAGCTGAGCATTTTTACCGACGGTCGCAAAAGTTTTTCGATCGGTAGACGTGACACCTCCGAGCTGTGTCGATTCCAGTATAAAGCAGGAACCTTCTTTCAGATAAATCTTAGTAATGGGATCAAAAACTTTCTTGCCTGTCCCGTCGCCGTTCGCATAATGTTTTTCCACATAACGGACTTTTGCGTTTTTCGAAACATAAAACGTGTGAATGCCGTCATGTTCGGCGTCCGAACAGGTGGCGTTATGAATTCCGCAGCCTGCCACGATCGTCACGTCCGCATTTTCTCCGATAAAAAAGTCATTGTAGACCGTATCGCGAAAATCGCCGACCGTCAGCAAGACGGGAATGTGCACTGCTTTGTTTTTCACATTTGCCTTTACGATGATATCGATTCCGTCTTTGTCTTTTTTGGGAACGATTTCTATATCTGCATCCGACTTTCTTGCCAGAAGTTTTCCGTTTTTACGGATATTGAAACTTCCTTCCGGAATGCCGTGCAGATCGGCAATCGTTTCGAGAAGCTGTTCATCGGTTTTATCCATTTGTGTTCTCCTTTACGTTCCGCCAGCAGAGCGACGGCTGCTTTGTGATCCGCGAAAACATTTCTTCTTTCTTTCCTGCACAGATGAGTTTGTCGTTGTCAAACAGAACGATTTTATCTGCCGTTTCCATGATCCGCTGCTGGTGCGATACGATGATCACCGTCTTATCGTGCAGTTTTTCAAAAACTTTTACCAGATCTTCAAAGCTCCACAGGTCGATCCCCGCCTCCGGTTCGTCCAGCAAAAATACTTCGCCGCCTTTTGCAATGGCCGTTGCCAGTTCGATCCTCTTCAGCTCTCCGCCCGAAAGAGTTCCGTCCACCGCGCGGTCGATGTAATTGCGCGCGCATAATCCTACCGAGGATAAACAATCGCACATGCTGTCCGTATTCAGCTTTTTCCCGCAAGCCAGTTCCAACAGCTTTTTTACGGTAATGCCTTTGAATCTAACCGGCTGCTGAAACGCGATCGTAAAACCGATTCTCGCACGTTCCGTTATGCTCATTCCCGTAATATCCTTGCCGTCAAAGCAGATCGTACCCGAAGTCGGTTTTTCAAATCCCATCAGTATTTTGATCAAGGTGGATTTTCCGCTCCCGTTCGGCCCCGTTATGACGCTGATTTCACCGCTTTGAAAATTCAGGTTCACATTTTTCAGGATATCCTGTTTTTTTCCGGTCTGCTCGTCTTTTACGGAATACCAGACATTTTTCAGTTCGAGCATAGCTACACTCCTTCTATCGGATCATTCTTCTTTAGTATCGACTATTCAATAAAAATTATAAACGATCGGCAGTCCGCCGTCAAATGTTTCCCGGGACTGCCGACGCTGTTTTTATGTTTAAATTACCGTCAAATTTGTTTCCGGATTTTAAACGCGGACTTCTCCGTGTTCACCCAGGTCGTTTTTGTGGGCGTTCAGAATGGGATCGATTTCCTCTGCGATGAACTCTTCCACCTGATCTTTGCTGCGACCGATAAATTTACCTGCATCCAGAATATCGTCCAGTTTATCCCATACGGCGCGGAACATATCATCGTTTCGGATCAGTTCGATCAGATTATTATCCTTGCCTTCCTGTTTGACATTTTTCCCGGCTTCCATAGACAGCACGCGGATGCGTTCATGGAGCTCCTGCCGATCGCCGCCTGCCTTGACACATTCCATCATGATATTTTCCGTCGCCATAAAAGGCAATTCCGCCGCAATATGTTTTGCAATGACTTTGTCGTAAACGACCAGATTTTCCGAAATGTTCAGGTACAGATTCAGGATCGCATCGACAGATAAAAATGCCTGCGCAATGACAATACGCTTATTGGCGCTGTCATCCAGCGTACGTTCGAACCATTGGGTAGACGCCGTCACGGCAGCATTTACGGGAAGACTCAGAACATACCTTGCCAAAGAGCTGACGCGTTCGCTGCGCATGGGATTGCGCTTGTATGCCATCGCCGAAGATCCGATCTGATGCTTTTCGAAAGGTTCTTCCACTTCCTTCATATGCTGTAGCAGACGTATGTCATTGGAGAAGCGGTAAGCGCTCTGCGCGATCTGCGACAATACACAGAGTACATTGTAATCAAATTTGCGCGGATACGTTTGCCCTGTGACTCCGTAAACTTTCGTATAGCCCATTTTGGAAACTACGCGTTTTTCCAATTCTTTGACTTTTTTGGAATCTCCGTTGAACAGATCCAGAAAACTTGCCTGCGTTCCCGTCGTACCCTTGACCCCGCGAAGTTTGACGGAGTTTTTCAGATTCACCAGATTGTAATAATCCATTTCCAGATCGGAAAGCCATAAAGTCGCGCGTTTTCCGACCGTCGTCAGCTGTGCGGGCTGTAAGTGCGTAAATCCCAACGTAGGCAGATCTTTGTACTTCAACGCAAATTTTTTCAGCTTGTCCATC
>USSJ01000173.1 GCA_900557285.1 uncultured Clostridia bacterium
GGCGGCGTCGATGATGTGCTGCGGCGTGTTGAAGTCGGGTTCGCCCGCCCCGAATCCGATGACAGACTTCCCTTCCGCTTTCATTGCTTTCGCTTTTGCCGTGATCGCAAGCGTCAGGGATGGGGAAATGGAAGAAATTCTCTTCGTCGTGTTCATAAGTATATACCTCGTTTAAATATTTATCTGATTTTAACGCCTCCCGCAACCGTTCATCCGGTGCGAAAGTACAGATTTTGCAACGAAAACCGCATGACGTATACGCGTTTTCACTGCATTTCACCGTTTATTCGTCTTCCGAGGAAGACAGCTGCGCCTCTCTGTCGGCAATGGCGAGCGCTTCCAGCATTTCGCCGATATCCCCCATCATAAAGCTGTCCAATGAATATAAAGTCAGCCCGATCCTGTGATCGGTCACACGATTCTGCGGAAAATTGTAAGTGCGGATCCGCTCGCTGCGGTCCCCCGTCCCTACCTGGCTTTTCCTGTTCTCCGCATAGTCGCTCTGGTATTTCGAATTATAATAATCGTAAAGACGGCTCTTCAAAACCTTCATCGCCTTCTCACGGTTTTTGATCTGCGAACGCTCGTCCTGGCAGGTAACGACGATCCCCGTCGGCAAATGCGTAATGCGGATACAGCTCTCCGTCTTGTTGATGTGCTGCCCGCCTGCTCCGCCCGAACGATAGGTGTCGATCTTCAGGTCTTTGTCCTGTATTTCCACTTCCACGTCTTCCGGTTCGGGAAGCACCGCCACCGTGACCGTGGACGTATGCACCCTGCCCTGCGATTCCGTTTCCGGCACGCGCTGTACCCGATGCACGCCGCTTTCATACTTGAGCTTGCTGTATACGCCCTTCCCCGAAACCGTGAACACCACTTCTTTCATGCCGCCCACTTCCGTTTCGCTCATGTCGATCACTTCCGTCTTCCAGCGCATCGATTCCGCATAACGGCAATACATATTGTACAGATCCGCCGCAAACAGACTCGCTTCGTCGCCGCCTGCGCCGCCGCGTATCTCCATCACTACGTTGCGCTCGTCGTTCTTGTCCTTCGGCAACAGCAGGATACGCAATTCATCGTGGATCGCCGCAAGTTTTTCCTTGCACGCATACCCCTCTTCCGTCAGCATATCCTTCATCTCTTTGTCCGTTTCCGTCTCCGCCGCCGCAAACGCCTCGTTCATCTCTCTCTCGACTTTCTTGTATTCGAGATACTTTTCCGCCGTTTCCGCAATGTCCGAATGTTCCTTCGCGCACTGCGTCCACTTCTCCGGCTGCGCGATCACCGCCGGGTCGGACATCTCTTCCGTAAGTTTATTGTATTTCTCCAATATGTCTTCTAACTTCTTGATCATATCCCGTCCCGTATCGGTTTTCGTTTACAGTACCGCTCGCACAAAACGCTCTACGTCGTTATAATCGCGCGATACCATCGTATAATCGAATTTTTTGAAAAGTTTGACGATCTCCTGCGCCTGTCCGATCCCGCATTCCATGAAAAGCGTGCCGCCTTTCACCAGATGCCGCGGGGCTTCCTTCGCCAGCCGCCTGTAAAAATCCAGTCCGTCTTCGCCTCCGTCCAGCGCGCCCTTCGGCTCAAACTGCACTTCCTTTTGCAATCCCGCTATGTCTCCGCTCTTAATGTACGGCGGATTGCATACGATAATGTTGAATTTGCCGCGCACCCCTTCCAGAAGATCGCTCTCAATAAATTTTATGTCCGCGCCGTTCCGCTTCGCATTCTCCTGCGCCAACGCCAACGCGTCCGCACTGATGTCCGAAGCCGTAACGATCAGCTCTTTTTCCGCGCCTTTCTTCGCAAGCGCTATCGCAATACAGCCGCTGCCCGTGCAAAGATCCAATACCTTGTCGCCCTGTTCCGCCGTCCGCAATACCTGCTCCGTCATCAGCTCCGTCTCCGGCCGCGGTATCAGGACCCGCTCGTCGACTTTGATCTTATACCCGTAAAATTCCGTATCGCCCAGGATATACCATAACGGTCTGCCCGTCAGGCGCTCTCCCGCTATTTTATCCAGCTCCCGCACGCGGCTGGGCACCAAAATTTTCTCGGATGCGGCAAGTTCGCTGCGCGCAATGCCCGTCTTGACCGATACCAGCCACTCCGCATCGCTCTCGTCGATCCCGTTTTCCGCAAACAGCGCTTTAAGCTCTTCCGTGTACTTCTTCACCGTTTTGGATACCGTGAAATCCGTCTCGCCGACCTTCTCGTCCGCGTCCATTTCGTATACCTTTTTAAACGCCGCGATCGCCACTTCCAGCATGTCTTCCGAAGGTTCGCGCGTCGTCAGCTTCTGCAACGCAAATCCCGGCGCTTTGATCGGGAGCAAAATTTTGCTCTGCGACTTCGCAAGCAGCTTCAATACCTCGTACGATATCCCCGCCACCAAAGGCAAAAATAAGATCTTGATCCCGAACTGGATCAGAAAATTCACGACGTTCCCGAACCTGAAAAAATTCAGATATTCGTCGCATACCCAGTTCACCACCGAAAACACGACGATACTGACCGCCATTACCAGAAATAAAAACGTCGTGCCGCAACGGTCATGAATCCTCGAACACGTCTTTGCGTTCTCGGGCGTCAGCTCCATCCCTTTCTCAAAACAAGTGATCGTCTTGTGCTCCGCTCCGTGATACATAAACACGCGCCGTATATCCTTCATCGCCGTGATCGCCACAATGTAAAGGATAAAAATGATCAGACGGATACAACCCTGTATCAGATTATAGCCTACGCTGTACTTTATTAACCATGTCCCGGAACTTACCAGAAGATCCGCCAGCAAGATCGGCAGTACTATAAACAGCCCCACCGCCAGCACGATCCCCAAAAGCGTGGCAATAAACGATACCGCCGCCATTACGTTGATGTGCAGCTTGCGTTCACACCACTTTTCAAAACGGGAAGGCTCGCCTTCGTCTCCGTACACTTCCGCACTGCGCATCAGGATCTTGCTCCCCATGACAAGCGAACTTACAAAACTCACCACGCCGCGCACCAACGGTATCTTTGATACAATGCGCATGCCTTTGGATAAATTCAGCCTGCGGCTCTCCACCTGGATGTTTCCTTCAGGATCACGCACAGCCGTCGCATATGCAGTTTTGCCGCGCATCATCACGCCTTCCAGCACCGCCTGCCCGCCTATATATGTTCTGCTGTCCTTCTTCTTTTTCCTGCTCATGTATCACTCCGAAAGGTACGCCGCGCGCGCATGCGCGCGGCAAAAAAAGAAAATCAGCCCCAAGCAAACCTTAGAGCTGAAAACGCAAATACTAAATTCCGTATCTTTTTTTAAACTTATCGACTCTGCCGCCTGTATCTACGAGTTTCTGTCTGCCGGTGAAAAAGGGATGGCACTTGCTGCAAATATCTACTTTGATCGTGTCCCCTTTCTTCGTCGTTCCGGTTTTGAACGTAGCGCCGCACGCGCATACTACCGTCGCTTCGTGATAATCGGGATGTATATCGGGTTTCATGCTTTCACCTCTCTGTACTTACTTTCTTACACTAAGATGCTGATTTATTATATATTATTTTGTGGGAAGATATCAGCTTGAAAGAGGAGTAAATATAGATTAAAATTTTATCTTTTCAAAGACTCATTAATATTATGTGCTTTTCGCAATTATGTTTCGGCAAAATATTC
>USSJ01000174.1 GCA_900557285.1 uncultured Clostridia bacterium
AATATCTGTTGAGTTGTTACTGTTTTTACAACTGACACTATATTATTTTTTACTACCTCTAAAATTGTAACATCCAAATCATCAAACTCATGTGGTTGTGTTCCTTCTATTATCCAATATCCTATATATACATTATCTATATATAAGGGGAAAAATATTGCAGCTTTTGCCCTTGCAAATTCACTTTTTTGATATGGCAATTTTTCGCCTTCTCTTTCTACTGTTAAATATTTTGGTGTAGCTGTCTGTATACTATCTTTAAATATCGGCTCTGTTTGTAACTTGCTTAATGTATCCCAATGTTTTTCATCAACATTAGATGCTTTTACAACATACTCAACTCCATCATAAACAACTATTGTTGAATATTTTATGCCATACTTTTCTATCAAAATATTATTAATTTTTGCAAATTTTTCCTCCGAACAGGTCGTTTGCGCCACAACGGAAAGATTTTTCTCTTTCAGAGGCAAAATCTCTTCCACATCGCCGCGCTCGACAACCGCCGCGCCGCCTTCGCACCAACCGCAGATCCCGATCACTTCCGGATGCTTTTTTTCCCCGACTACGACTACCGTCCTGCCCTTTCCCGATTCTCTCTCCGCAATCTTCTGCGTCTTTCGCACAAAAGGACAGGTGCAATCGACTACACGGATCCCTTTCCGCTCACATTCCGCATATACGCTCTTTCCGACACCGTGCGACCGCAAAATCAGCGTCGCCCCGCTCGGCACTTCTTCCGCGCTTTCCACCGTTCTGATCCCGCGCGATGCCACCGCCTGCGTTACGCTCGGATTATGGATCAGCTCGCCCAAAAGATAGGTATTTTCCGCATCGATCGACATCGCCGTATCCACCGCGTGCCGTACTCCGCTGCAAAACCCGCTGCTCTTTGCAACCGTTATCTTCATTTTTTATTGCGTTCCTTCCCGCGTTTTTTCTTTGCCTGCTTCTCCGCTTCAATTTTGGCAAGATAATCGTGCTTCGTCGCCAGCATCCGCTCACGGATGCGCTCTTCCGCCTTTTCATAATCTTCCGCACTCATCTTGATATCGTAAAAATCCGAAAAATCGATCGGGTCCCCGACCACGATCTTCGTGCGGATAAAAAGCCGCGTCTTTCGCAGGCACATCACGGGATACACCGGAACTTTCGCTTTGATCGCAAACAGCGCCGCCCCGCCTTTGAGCGGCAACAGCTCCACATCCTTCGTTTTATTGCGCGTGCCTTCGGGAAACATCGAAATCTTTTCGCCTTTTTTTAAATAACGAAGCGCCGTCATGATCGCCTTCGCGTCCTGCCCGTCCCGCGAAACGGGGATCGCCTCTACGATGTCACACAAATGCGCCAAAAACTTGCTTTTATAAAGTTCTTTTTTCGTGATGAAATGTACTTTCTCTTTCGTCGTACACGCCATATGCACGATATCCCAGATCCGGTAATGATTGCCCACCAATACGCAGGCTCCGTCCTTTACCTTCTCCTTTCCGATCAGTTTATAAGGATAAACGATCTGCACAAATCCGTTCACCACTTTTTTCAAAAATCCATACGTCAGCATCTTAAACCTTTTCCTGTATCTTTTTCCGGATAAATGCCAATACTTCTTCGATCGTCATTTCCGACGTATCGACAAGCACCGCATCTTCCGCCTTGCGCAGCGGAGAAAATTCACGCGTGGAATCATTTCTGTCCCGCTCTTCGATCTCCTTCTGCAACCCGCTCAGGTCTACGGAATATCCCTTCGCCTTCAATTCGTCATAACGGCGCTTTGCACGCACCGCACTTGTCGCAGTCACATAAAATTTGAATTCCGCATCCGGAAGCACGTGCGTTCCGATGTCCCTCCCGTCCAGGACACAGGACTGCTCCTTTGCGATCCGCCTCTGCATTTCAACCATTTTTTCACGCACGCAGCGCAACGCCGAAATATTCGACGCCGCCATCGACACCTCCGGGCGGCGGATCGCTTCCGACACGTCTTCACCGTCCAATATCGTATGTTGCGTTCCGTCCCTGTATTCGATCTTCAGATCGAGACCGTCCATCAAAGGTTTCACCGTTTCTTCGGTAATATTTTTCAGTTTCTCTTTGACCGCTTTGAGCGCACAGGCACGGTACATCGCCCCCGTATCCAAATACAATATATGGAAAGAAGCGGCCAGAAGTTTTGCGACTGTACTTTTTCCGCTGCCCGACGGCCCGTCCAGCGCAATGGAAAACTTTTTCAGATCCTTGCGAAGATTGGCCGCGCCTCGTAAGTACACGTGCTCCGCTTTTGCGCATTCCGCAAAAAGAAGCACCCGCAGACAAAGCGGCAGGGCGCCGTCGATTTCAGGCTCTAAAGAAGAATAGAGCGCTGCATGCGTAAATCCCGCCTCCCGCGCCGCCTTCGCCGGGTACAGGGAATGAATGTCCGACGTGTTCGAAAAAAGTATGCACAAAATATCCTCTTCCTGCAAGCCGTTTCTCTTTACGATCTCTTTCAAAAGTTCTTTGACGGCACCGCGTATTTCTTCCGGGGTGTCCGCCGCCACAGTCGTAGCGCCGCGAATCGCTTTCATCTTCTTTCTCCTTATTTATGGCTGTTTATACCTGACATAATACTATGCAACAGTAAAAATTATATCAGTCGATACTGTTTCCTGCAACAAATCCGGTGGAAAACGCGATCTGTAAATTGAATCCGCCGGTAAACGCATCCACGTCCAGAACCTCTCCGCAAAAATACAGACCTTCGACCGTTTTGCTCTGCATCGTCTTCGGATCGATCTGACGGACGTCAACGCCGCCTGCCGTGACGATTCCCTCTTCGACAGGTCTTAACCCGATCGGCCTGAGCTCAAACGCTTTTAACGTATGCAGCAACGAACGGCGGCTTTCTTTTGTCAAAGAATTTACCGCAAGATCTTCCCTTATCTTCGCTTGCGCCAATACGGGCTTTACAAGGCTTTTGGGAAGCAATTCATCCAATGCGTTCTGCATCTGTTTGTTTTTATATTTTTCAAAGTCGCGCAGGAGCCGTTTATCCAGCGTATCCTCGTCCAAAGCAGGTTTCAGATCGATCTTTAAACGCACTTTTGAAAAATCCTGCACGTCGTTGAGCAAACTGGAAAGCGACAGTACGATCGGCCCGGATACTCCGAAATGCGTGAAGAGCATTTCTCCGAAAAATGAGCCTGTTTCCTTTCCCTGTAAGCTCGCACTGACGCGGACATTTTTCAACGTCAGTCCTTGCAAATGCGACATCGCTGCCATATCGCACACGATCCCGCACAGCGCGGAACGAGGCTTTATCACTTTCAAACCGAAACTCTCCGCAAATTTGTAACCGTCCCCCGTACTCCCCGTTGCAGGATAAGAAATGCCGCCCGTGCTCACAACAACACGATCAAAGAGATATTTTCCCTTTTCCGTCGTAACTTCAAACGTACCGTTCGACAACTTGACAAGACGCACAACGTTCTCCTGAAAATAAAAACGGACACCGCTTTCCCGACAATACCGCTCCAGACATTTTGTTACGTCGCTCGCCTTATCCGACGCAGGGAATACCCGATTTCCCCTCTCCACTTTTAAGGACAGGCCGCCTTCTTCCAAAAAGCGCATCATCCGTTCCGGAGGAAACGTGTAGGCGCAACCCGTCAGAAATTTTCGATTCCGCACCACGTTC
>USSJ01000175.1 GCA_900557285.1 uncultured Clostridia bacterium
TTCCGTTTGCTACCAGCGACGCCACGACGCTCACCGAGGCGGGATACGTCGGGGAGGACGTGGAAAATATCCTTCTCAAACTCATTCAAAACGCCGATTACGACATCGACCGCGCGCAGCGCGGCATCATCTATATCGACGAGATCGACAAGATCGCGAGAAAGAGCGAAAACGTTTCCATCACCCGCGACGTGTCGGGAGAAGGGGTACAGCAGGCGCTCTTGAAGATCATTGAAAGCACGGTGGCGTCCGTGCCTCCCCAGGGCGGCAGAAAGCACCCGCAGCAGGAATGTCTGAGAATCGACACGACGAACATTCTCTTCATCTGCGGCGGAGCGTTCGTCGGCTTGGATAAGATCGTGGCGTCGAGAAAGGACGATACGACGCTCGGCTTCGGCGGGAAGGTGAAGCTCGGAGCGGACGAGGTGGACTACCGCTACATCGAAAATTTTTTCAACAGTGAAGAAGTTTTTGCGAATCTTGTGCCGGCGTCGGCGGAGTACGGGAAAGAGATCGCAGGGCTGACGGGCGAGATCGCGGCGGAATACAGGCGGCGCGAGGACGGTTACAAACTGATGATCAAGGCGAAACTCCTGCAGCTTTTGACGCTGTTATACAGGCATCATCCGCGCGTATCGGCGGGAGATCGGTACAGGCATTTTGAAAAACTGAAAGCCGTTGATTATGTGGGAGAAAATTTCGCAAGATGCTTGACGCTGGCCGAGTGCGCCGACGTTGCGGGGTATTCGCCCGCCTACTTTTCGGTGGTATTTCATCGTGTGCTCGGAGAACGTTTTTGCGATTATTTGTCCAAAGTTCGGGTGGAAAAATGCTGCGAACTGCTCAGCGGCTCCCGTCTTACCGTGAAAGAGATCGGCCGTCGCTGCGGGTTTGCTAACCCCGCCAATTTCCTTACAATTTTCCGCCGCCTGAAAGGGGTCACCCCTTTGCAGTATCGGAAAAATCAGAAAAAATGATCATAGAGCCCCGAAGCAGTCTTCGGGGCTCTATGATCATTTTGAAACATGCCTGCAGATAATTTCGGAATGCGCGGCAAGCGGGGGGCGGAAAGATCAATTTCAAGAGGGGATGCGAAATATTTTCGGGGACGGACGTATTTTAAAGGTTGCGGAACTGATTCGGCGTCAGTCCCGTAACTTGGCGGAAAGCGCGGATAAAAGCGGAAACGTCTGTATAGCCGACGCGTTCGGCGATTTCCTCGATGCCGTCGTCGGTCGATTTGAGAAGATTTTGCGCCTGCGTGATGCGGAAGGAACGCAGGTATGCGCCGGGAGAAAAACCCGTATGCAGGCGGAACAAGCGCACGAAATAGAATTTGGACAGAAAACATTCGGCGGCGAGTTCATCGAGCGAGACGGGTTTTGCATAATTTTTTTCGATGATCTCTTTGGCGCGCAGGATGCGTGCGCGCGGCCGCACGCGGTTTTCGGCGGAATTTTGTTCGCTCAGCAGGAGAGCGAAGGCTTCGCCGAGTGCGGCGGAACATTTTAAAAATTCTTGGGGCAGAACCACGCGCGGGGCGGAAAAGAGTTCGTTCAGTGCGGCGCGGAAGGTAACGGTATCGCGGACGGGGATGACAAAGCGGTCGCCCGCGGTAATGTTATCGTAAAGGTACGCGGCGGCCGTGCCGCTGAAGTGGACAAAGCGGAAATGCCAATCTTTTCCGTCGGTGCCGTATTTTTGCCATTCGTTACAGTCGATGAGCATGACCGTATCCGGCTTTACGGTGAAAGTTTTGCCGCGGTAGGCAAGTTTCCCCTGTCCGCCGAGGGTGAACAGCATAAGATAGCAGTTGTATCCCTCGCGTTCGGTGAGGTAATTTTTGCCGCATCGGAATTCTCCGGCGGCCATGACCGACAGGCTGAGCAGGGGGAAAAGGTCATTCTGTACGGCGGCAAAGACGTTATGCTGTTCGCGCACGTCATTCTGAAATTTCAGGTACACGCTGATTCTCTCCTTTCGGGATCCTTTGACGATCTCATTGTAACACAAGGCGGGAGAATTGAAAAGCAATTTCTGCATATTTTTCCGCAAGGGCGGCTATTGTATTGACAAAACAAAGATGATACAATACAGAAGAAATCCATAAAAAGGGGAAAAAAGAATGACAAATCGGGAACGAGCATACAATCTTTTGCATTACAAAGGGGTCGACCGTTTACCTGCGGTGCATTTCGGGTACTGGAACGAGCTGCTGGACGAATGGGCGCAACAGGGGCATATCAGCAAGGAACTTGCGGCGGCTTGGGCGGACGGCAACGAGGCGGACGCGCGGCTGAACGAGATACTGGGCTGGGATTTCAACTGGTACAGGGTACGCGGCGGGAATATGGGGCTTTCCCCCTGTTTTGAAACGAAGGTATTGGAAGTGCTTCCGGACGGATTCAAGCGCGTGCAGAACTATTTGGGGCTGATCGAGCGGGTGCGCGACGGTGCGGGCTCGATCCCTGCGGAAGACGATTATCTCTTGAAAGACCGTGCGGCGTTTGAAGAGCTGTACAAGCCGAAAATGCAATTTTCGGCGGACAGGGTGCCGGTTGAATATTTTAAGGAACAGTTTGAAAAGGATCGCGGCGATACGCCGATCGGGCTGTATCTCGGCAGCGTCCTGGGGGATATCCGCAGTATGCTGTCGGTGGTGGGGATGTCGTACATGATCTGCGACGACTACGATCTGTTTGCGGAGATCATCGATACCTACGCGGATATGCAGTATAAGGTGGCGGAAGCGGTGCTGAAAACGGGGGCAAAGTTTGATTTCGCGCATTATTGGGAGGATATTTGTTTCAAGAACGGGCCGCTGATCTCGCCCGCAATGTTTGAAGAACTGTGTGCAAAGCATTATAAAAAGCGCAACGAGCTGTGCAAAAAATACGGCATAGATATTATATCGCTGGATTGCGACGGCGTGACGGAAAAGTTGTTGCCGATCTGGTTTGAAAACGGAGTGAATACGATGTTTCCGATCGAGATCGGGACATGGGGCGACCAGTTCGAGCCTGCGCGCAAAAAATTCGGGAAAGAAATGCGCGGCGTGGGTGCGGTGGATAAAACGGCCCTGCGCAAAGACAAAGCGGCGGTGGATGCGGAGATCGAACGTATCCGCAGGTTGACCGATCTGGGCGGGTATATTCCTTGTCCCGATCATCGACTGATGCCCGGCACAAAGTGGGAGCTGGTGCAATACTATATCGACGAGATCAAAAAAATCAAGCCGTAAAGGGTATGCGGTATTTGCGTTGTTGCCGCGGCTCCGCAATTTTTACGGAGCCGCGGCAAACTAAAAAATTCACGGGCGGAATCGAAAGCGCAAGCGCGCCAACAATATTCGCGGCGGCGGACAAAAAAATACAGAAATAGCAAAATTTTTCTATTTGAAAGCCTGAAGAGACGAGTAAAGAGCAAGATTTTACCCTTTTGCAACAAAGAAAGCCATATCAATTTGGGAAAGACAGGTGTATAATAGAGATAAGAATTGCATGGAGGCAATGAGGAGAGATGGCAAGATTTGAAGAAATGTCTGCTTTGCTGCAGCGCGGCAAGGCGAAAGATCTGGCGGCGTTGGTAACGGAAGAGCTTGCGGCGGGAACGTCGCCGAAAGACATATTGACGCAGGGTCTGATCGTCGGAATGGGGATCGTCGGGG
>USSJ01000176.1 GCA_900557285.1 uncultured Clostridia bacterium
CACAGCGGACGAGAACCCTTTTGCCTTTAACGTCAACATCCGTAACAGATTTCTTGTTCATTGCGTTATCTCCTTTGGATTTTTATTCCATATATAATGATATACTTTTTTTATTCTCTTGTCAAGGAATTGCCCCCGCCGCATATACAGTTCTTGCCAAGGTTTTCCCGCGTTTCAAAAACTGTTCTTTTTAAAAAATCTTCCGCGCCGCGTCCGCCGCCCGCCAGAAAAAAGCGCTCTCCGCGTCATTTTTGCGGCTCAACGCTTCTGAGCCTGCCGCAGAAATTCCCCTGCGCATATCCCGTCTGGCGCCACGCTTCGTAAACCGCGATCGCCACCGAATTGGAAAGATTCAGCGAACGTATTTCTCCGATCATCGGAATGCGCACTGCATCTTTATAATGCGCCGCCAGCAACGGTTCGGGCAGGCCTTTCGTTTCTTTGCCGAACACGAGAAAATCGCCTTCCCTGTATTGCACGTCGCTGTGTGTCTTGGCCGCCTTGGTCGAAAAAAAATAAAATTTCCCGTCCGGATTTTTTTCAAACAGTTCGTCCACGCTGTCATAATAAGCTATATCCACAAAATGCCAGTAATCCAACCCCGCGCGCTTCAGATATTTGTCCGAAACTTCAAAACCGAGCGGGCGCACCAGGTGCAGGCGGCACCCCGTCGCCGCACACGTCCGCACAATATTCCCCGTATTCTGCGGGATCTCAGGCTCTACCAGAACGATATTGAACATTTTTTCAAGCTCCTTTTTCTTCTCAATATCATAGCAGATTTTCAACTTTTACGCAAGAAAATATCGTTTTTTTATTCATAAAAAAACGGCTTCCGCACTTTTGCCAGCCGCAGTGCTCTTTTATCGGGTAATTTGCTTCTGTTATGCGATAACGTCATTGCATAATTTTTACAAAATCGGGCCGCCGAACATATACGGGAAGTCTTTTAGGCGGTGATTACATTTAAAAAAAATTTTTTATACGCCGCCGAATTTATTTTTTTGTCCGAATTTTTCAATGACGTATAGTCGAAATTATTTCCACCGTTTAATTCTTTTTTCGTAAGGCAATCACGCGTCAAACAGGCGCCCTTTCTTGCCATAATTGTACTGTTCCAAAATTCGACAATTTTTTTAAAAAACGTCATCAAAATTTATGACAAAAAAACAAAAAGCATATTCTTGTCGATTAGAATTAAATTTTATATTTTTCTAAAAAAAACTTGACTTGTTAACCTTTATGCTGTATAATATGGTTGTAAATATGTGTGCAATATATTTTTTTCTTTGCACCATATTATGAAATAAGATCACACTCACTACCCATATTTTTTCTCATTTGTTTTAGGAGAACGGCGTACCGATGGTACGCCGTTCTTCTGTTTTTGGCTTTTTCGTGCACTGAGACAGAATTTTTGATCGGCTCTCATAAAAAAACAATGCTTGTCCCCGATTTTATCAGGTATCCGCCATGTGATTTCATTCTACGAGTAAAATTGTCCCGCTCCCTGCACCTTAAATTGTTGATTTACTAAACATTTTGCCTAAAAATGATGTGCATCCCAATTTTTCTTTATTTAATCACAAAATATTCACTTTGTTTTTGCTGAATTTTGTCAAATACATTTGACATTATTTTATATTATTATACAATAGAACAGCCAATAAAAACCAAAAGGAAAGAACCAATGAAGAAATTTATCAGCATTTTATGCACATTTTTATTTCTCACAGGTATTATAAGCATATTGACCGCTTGTAATATCAAAACCGATTCATCCGAACCGGAAGCGAAACAATATTCTGTGCGTTTTTACAATGACACAGAGCTTGTTTCGACCGTACAGACTTCGGGCAATGAAACAATCGAAACTCCAAACCTTACCGCACCCGAACATTTTACCTTCGGCGGCTGGTTCCTGGATAAAGACGTCTGGCAGCAGGGCTTTAGCGGGAAAGAGTATGAACAAAAACCTTTGACCTCCGATCTGGATGTGTACGCAAAATGGACGCAGACGGAATTTCAGATTCAATTTGAAACCAACGGCGGCACGCCCGTGGAAAGTTCGGGAAGCTGGACAGGTAAAATCGAAAGCGAACCCGCTTCCACGCGGGAACATTTCCGCTTTGACGGAGAATATTTCTCCGACGCAGACATGACCGTGCCTTTCGATGATTTCAAAGCGGACACCAATAAAACCGTTTATATGAAAATATGGTATGTCGGCTTTGATTACAGCAAAGTTATTTTCACGATCGAAGAAGCACTGGATTCGGATAAACCTATCCTGTACGCCAAGATCCCTTCCCAGATCGACGGAAGCCCCGTCTATTTCCTGAGCAGCAGTTTTCAGAACAATTTCCGATTCAAACGCAATTTGAAAGAAGTCGTCGTCGAACCGGGAATCCGCACCATTGCCAACTCGGCGTTTTACTATAGCGACCAACTGGAAAAAGTGACCCTTCCCGACGGGATCATGCTTGCAGGCGGCGTATTCAGCAGCTGTCCTAAACTTTCCGAGGTCATCTGCGACGGAACCATCCGCTCTTCTTCTACCAATTTCTACAATACGGCACTTTACAAGAATGAAGACAACTGGGAAAACGGCGCTTTGTATATCGGCAATTACCTCGCCGATTTTGATGAAACAAAAATAACGACATCTACGTTCAAAGTGAAAGAAGGTACCGTTTCGATCAGCGGCAGCGCATTCAGTTACAGATCGGATGCGCCCGTGCAAGTTACCTCTGTCGATTTCGGCAATACGGTAAAATACATCGGCTCCTGGGCGTTTGACAGAGCCAAAAGCATTACTTCCTTTACGGGCATGGACGCAGTGGAAAGCATCGGTGCAGACGCGTTCCGCGATACAGGGTATTTCAGCAAGACAAGCAACTGGACAGGCAATCTGCTCTACTTAAACCATTGGCTGATCGCTTCCGATTCCTTCTCGGGAGCTCTGACATTGCAGGCAGGCACCGTCGGTATCGCAGACAAGGTGTTCTCGGGAAATAAAAACATTACTTCCGTCGATTTCGGAAATTCCCTTGCTTATATCGGAAAGTATGCATTCGGCACCGATTATTCTCCGAGCGGCGGCATTTTGACAGATATTGTTTTCCCTGCTTCCCTGCGTTCGATCGACGATTACGCTTTCAGCTATCAGACAAAGCTGACAAACGTCCGCTTTGAAGAAGGGCTCGAATACATCGGCGACAGCGCCTTCCGCAGTTGCAACGCAGTGGAATATATGATCATCCCTGCCAGCGTAAAAACGATCTGCCGCTCAGGGTTACAGATCGCCCAGACCGCAAAATTATATTTACGCGGTGCACTGAAAGATATCTATGCGGAAAACGAATGGAACGGCTATTCTTTCAGCACTCTGAAGCCTACCCCCTACTACGAATACAGCGAAACGCAAAAAAGCGGATACTGGCACTTTAATTCGGACGGTCTTCCCGAAATTTGGAACTGACCGCATAAAAATCACATAATCTTATAAGATAAAAGATTCAAAACGGCAAAAAGCCGCCGCGCGAAAATTTCGCGCGGCGGCTTTTGTTATCGTAAATTATTGTCCGATCCGTTTGATTCCGGAAGAAACTTTTTTCTGCTTTCGAACCAGAGATGCAATATTGTATACAATACCCACCCCCGTA
>USSJ01000177.1 GCA_900557285.1 uncultured Clostridia bacterium
TTGTTATTGTATACCTTTTAAAAAGCAGCATTTTCGAAGGCGGAATCCAGAAGGTATTGGATATATTTAACCTCAGTGGACATTTTGATAATTTTACAAATAATATTTTCGATATCAAAGGTATCGTATATTTTCTTTCAGTGATTGCAGTCTGCTTATTCCTTACAATGCAGTCTATCTTGAAGAGACGTTGGAACTAGGGAGGTGAAAAAGATGAAACTGAAAGAAAAATTAAAAAAATAAGCAAAGCGCTTGCGGAAAATCCGCAAGCGCTTTGCCGTTTGACGGCGCGCCTTTTATAAAATGGCGCGCCGTCCGTTTTCCTGTCTTTTAACTGTTTCATGCGTTGTTTTCGCAACACATTTTTATGATTTTCCTGCGGACACAAGTCTGCCACTGCGCGTCGTGCGGGTACACGGTAAAAGATCGCACCCCCTCTTCGCGCAGAAAACGACAGACTTCTTCCCTGCCGATGCGCTTTTCCAAAAGCAACAGCATGCGATAATCCTGAACGGCGTCCGCCATGGCCTCGTGCCGCACCGAATCGAGCGGCCCGTCCTTGCCTGGATAAACGATAAAGCTGTCTCCGCTTTGAAAACTTCCGTCCGCGTCCGTTACCAGATACGGATCGATCCCGCGTTCGGAAAGCGCCGAATTGTAAAAGTTATACCCCCAATGCAGAAATCCTTTGCACCCCGCCAGATACAGCTGATACCCCAAAATGCGCGTGCGCTGCAGCGGCATTGTCATAAAACGGTTGGACAGATACTCCCCGCCCTGCCCGCAGCAATAGTACACCCACAGATCGCGGACACCGTTTTCGAGAAATACAGAAGCATGATCGGTCGTTGCAACAGGGATATCCACACCGCCTTTCGCGTAAAATTCGTAATCGGACAGGGCGTCCAGCACTTTATAACCGCCCAGACAACCCTTCACGATCTCGCGCAGTTTCAGATATCTTTCCAGATGATTGCAATTCGGCTCGTCCGAAATATGGAACACGACCCGATCTTCTCCGTATCCGTTTTCGCGCAAAAACCGCACGAACTTCGTTAAAAATTCGCGCAAAAAAGCAACATAATCCTTCCCCAGCGAATCATCCTGCCAGCCGAAAACGCGCTCCTGTGCGCCGTCCTTTTCCGCCATGATCAGCGGCGGATGTTCGGCGCCCCATTGTGTAAACAGATGTGACATTTCAAAGTATTTCATCCCGCACCGCTGCGCAAGGCGCATAAATTTCAGCACCCTGCCAAAACCGAACGTCCAATGCCCGTCCTCCGCTTTCACGTCGACCAGCTGCACGCACTGCCTGTAGATTCCGACCGCCGTGTTCAGCGGCGGCGTAAACAACGGTACAAAGCACACGTTTGTCCCGTGCGCCGCCGCATTTCTGAGATACCGTTCTACAATTTTTTCGTACTTTTTTCCGTTCGGGGGTACATTATGCTTTTGTGAAATGCAATCGTAATGCATCCAATGCGCGTAGCGCAGATCGCTTTCAGGCAACTTTTCGGATAATACCGTAAGCAAATATTCGACTTCCCCCACCTTTTCGCCATTGGCTTTAAGAAGAATGCGTATGGTATGTTTTCCGCAGGGTAAATTTCCGCTGACGGTTACCCAAAGCGCGCCCCATTGCCCGATACGGATCCCGAAAAAATCCTCCTCCGCCAACAGATCCGGAACCAATGCCGCCGTTTTTGTCAGATAATAATCGTCTGCAAGATATCCGTGCGGCAATGTGCACGGAACACTGTATACGGGACGCACGCGGATAAACTCGCGAAGCGTGCTTTCGATTTCCCAGCTCCCTCGCTGCAAAATCGGATCGATGCCGTGATTGCAAAACGCAACCTGAAAAGAAAATGTTTCGTTGGAAAAACAAGCGTTCGTACTCTCCTGTATTTGTGGCCGCATCTGTGCGAAAACTTTTTCCAGACAGCTTACCGTTAAACATTCAAATTTTTCCATTTAGGCCTTACCCCCGAACTGCCGCAGGCAACGCCCGCGGCAGTAAAGTTTTCTTTATTATATTATATCTGAGGGAAATCGTCAATAAATTCTACATCCCGAACGGTCAGCGTTGCGGGCGCACCCTCACTGCCGCCGCCCAGGTACCCGAGAAAATCCGTCCAGCCTTCCGTCGCCGAATAGTCCAGATACATATAAATACTGTACCATTTGCCCTTTTCGATCGTCCCTACGGAATTGCCGCTTTCATCCAGGATCATTGTATTCGCCCCTGCACCCTGGCCGACCGTAAAGGAATACCACACTTCCGCATTGCCGGTAACCGCTCCTTTCAGCATAAACGTCAGATACGATACAGCATCACCGAATTTTACGTCCATCTTGATGACATGGAATCCCGCGCGGAAGAATTCGCCCGTGCTTTCAAAAGCCATGACCGCACCGCTGCGCGTTACCCCGTTTACCAGCATCGTTTCCTGCCCGTTGACGGAAGTAAACACCTTGCCTTCCTCGCCCTGCGTTACCGTATTGCCGAATATATACGACGACGTTTCGCTGATCGCCTTGACATACGTTACGTTTTTCAGATACATCACGGCAGGCGCCGCACTCGTTCCGCCGTTGGATTGAATACAGTTGAACGCCGTAGCGTCTTCTACGGGTATATACAGCGTATACCATACATTCCTCTGCATGCTTTCCGCCATATTCCCCTCCACATCGTACAGATAAATCGTACGCGCGGGCAACGGCTGTCCGATGACAATGCTCTCGATCCAATAAGAATTGGTAGCGCTCTGCCCGAACCGAAGCGTTACGGAAGTTACGTTTTCCGCCGCCATGATCTGCAGTCGGATAAGCCTGTATCCGTTTGTGAAGAAAGAATCGGATGCGGAAATTTCCATAAAGAACACGCCGGATTCGCCCCAGTTCGCATTTTCACCGCCGTCGATCCCGTTGGTCTTGTTCGTATACGTCCATACGCCGTCTTCACCCTGTTCCAGGCTCACGCCCTTTTCCTTGTAATCTTCCCTGACATACAGGTTTCCCACAGCCGTCACAGGCTCCTGCGGCTTTTCTTCCGCCGCAGGAAGTTTTTCCATAAACATCACATCGCTGACAGTCAGCGTCGCAGGCGTTCCCGCCGCTTCGCACGAAAGCGTTGCGTTAAAGTTCGCCCAGCCCGACGTATTCGTATAATCAACATACAGATAAATGCTGTACCATACGCCGCGCTCGATCATCGTTACGATAAAGCCCTCTTCATCCAAAATCAGTGCATTGCCTTCTACGCCGCCGCCTACCGTAAACGTGTAACGCATCTCATTGCTCCAACCGGTGGAATCACCCAAATGAACAAAGGTCAGAACCGAAGCATTGTCGCCGAATTTCACGTTCATCTTCACGACATGGAATCCTGCGCGGTAAAATTCGCCCATGCTTTCAAAAGCACATGCCGCATTAGGATGCTGTAAGCCGCTCACATACATTTTTTCCGTACCGTTTGACGTAAATGTCTGCTCCGTTCCGTTCGTCGTTACGCTGTCGCCCAAAATATACGACGACGTTTCGCTGATCGCGTTGACATATTTTACATTCTTCAGATACATCACGGCAGGCGCCGCACTCGTTCCGCCGTTGGATTGAATACAGT
>USSJ01000178.1 GCA_900557285.1 uncultured Clostridia bacterium
CCGTTAAACCCGCCCCGAATGAGCGCTTTCACAATATCAAAGATATTCAGATCACCATCCGCTGTACGATGCCCCGCTTCCGAAAAATCATATTGTCCGCGGTATCTGAGCTGACGGATATGCGCAAAGTAAATTCTGGATGCGTATTTTTTTGCCATCTTCGGCAAGTCGTTATCTCTTCCCGCACCCAGTGAACCCGTACAAAATGTGATCCCGTTGTGAACATCCGGAACAGCTGAAAACAACTTATCATAACTTGCTTCTCCGGTAATGATTCGCGGAAGCCCGAACATATCCCAAGGCGGATCATCCGGATGAATTGCCATATTGATCCCCGCCTCCTTGCACGCAGGCATGATCCCTTTCAAAAAATATACAAGATTTTCAAATAATTTTTCGTGGGAGATCTCTTTATACTGTCGGATCAGTCCGTTTAACTGTTCGGGCGTATAACTTTCATCCCAACCCGGCAAATGCAAGTTTGAAGGATCCAAAGCCATGAGCTTTTCATGTTCATAACTCAGGCAAGTGCTCCCGTCTTCGTTTTCGGTTTTTAAATTTGTTCGCAGCCAGTCGAAAACAGGCATGAAATTATAACAAATACACCGAACCCCGTATTTTCCGAGATTTCGGATGGTTTTTGCATAATTTTCGATAAGCTTGTCCCGATTCGGCTTTCCCAATTTGATGTCTTCGTGAACAGGAACACTCTCAATGACTTCCATTTCCAAGCAATTGGCGTCGCAAATACTTTTTAGTCTCGCTATTTTCTCCTCCGGCCAGACATCCCCGACCGGCACATCATATACCGCCGTCACGACGCCCGACATGTTCGGAATTTGTCTGATGTATTGCAAAGGAATCGAATCCGTTTCTCCATACCAACGGAAAGTCATTTTCATAAACCCAGAGTCTCCTTTATGTTAAAATAACAGATCTTTTTGGCTGTCAAAACAGCCGCGTCAAAATCATATTCGCCTTTTACGACGAGTTCGCCGAGAAAATCCGACAAAAGCCTTCTGTAAAAATCAAACCGCACATAACTCGAAAAGGATCGGCTGTCCGTCAGCATTCCGTAATTCGTTCCGAGCGCCGAGTATTCCGCAATGACCGATAAATTTTTTCTGATACCTTGTACCGTGTCGTTAAACCACCACGAAGCCCCCGCCTTTACGTTCTGAAAAGCACCGGTAAGGCATACCAACGCCGGAAGATTGGTATCATTTAAAGTATACAAGATCGTTTCCGGCCTTTCTCTGTCCTGCACTTGCCTGAAAAATCCGATCACGCTTTCCGGCTCTTGTGCATTGGCAATCACATCAAACCCTGAATCTGCCCCTGCCTTTCTGAATTGATCGGGATTTACGTTTCTCACAACAGAAAAATGCAATTGCATCACAATACCGTGTCTTTTATACAACTTGGCAAACTCTGCGAGAAAATATCCTCCCAGCAATTCCTTTTCTCTTTCCCCGATCGAGGCAAGTTTTGAAAAATATTTTTCCGCTTCCTTCTTGTCGATGTATCTGTCCGGAAATCTTTTAAATCCGTGATCGGAGATCCTGCAGCCATGCTCCTTAAAATAAAGCAGACGATCCTCAACGGCCTGCCACAATGCGTCCAGCGAATCGATATTTCTGCCCGTACATTCACCAAGACGCTTTATATAATCGGCATCGCATGCCAGAATTCTGTCCGGGCGGAAGGTCGGAGCAACGACCGTATTTTTATACTTTCCATGATTCTTTAGATCATCGCAGGGGTCATCCGTTGTCGCCACATAGACGACCCCAAACCGATCCAGCAAATCCTGCACATGTAAATTTTTCAAGACTTCATTTGCCTGCCGATATATTTTTTCCGCAGAATTCCCGTCCAATGGCTCACAGATGCCAAAGACCTGACGCAACTCCATATGAGCCCAGTAATATACCGGATTCCCTGCCAACAGCGGCAGGATCTGTGCAAATTTTATAAACTTATCGTGAAAACTTTTAGTACCTGTAATATACTCCTCTTCCACACCGCACATACGCATGGCCCGCCATTTGTAATGATCGCCCGCAAGCCACAATTCTCCGATATCCGAAAAACCGCTATTATTGCGGATTTTGCCTGCATCCAAATGACAATGATAATCTATGATCGGCAAGGTTTTGACTTTCTCATAGATTTGTACGGCCGCGGCGGACCGCAAAAATAATGTTTCTCCAAAAAATTCACGCATCTACCGTGTTCCTCCGAACGACATGGAATTATCGATCAAAATATCTTCCTTTCTCTTATCCACCGATTCTTCCGCCTTTTTCTTGAGATAATTATAATATTCTTCATCGTCCACGGGCAATTCGATTGTTTCATTCTTCCATGCCGACAAAAGCATGGAATCTATCAGCTCTACACACTTTAAACCTTCCCTGCCGTCCACATACAGAGGTTCCAAACCCAAAACGGCATTCGCAAAGTTATTGAGTATGCCTACATGCTGCAAATTTTCGCCGCTCTGCGGAATGACTTCTGTCGTATATTCCGGCTGTTTAAAGCCGCTTGGCTCCTTCATAAGGGCTTCCTGCAGATCGGTTTTTAATCTGCAGACGAGAAGCTCGTCCTTTTCGCAGACAACCTTCCCGCGCGATCCGAGTATTTCAAAACGATTCGTGCCGGGAGAATCTGCCGTGGACGTTATAAAAGCACCGGTTGCTCCGTTCGGAAATTCAAAATACGCAGTCACATCGTCTTCCGTTTCGATATTATGCCACTTCCCGAAATGACAAAACGCGCGGACCCTGGATGGCATCATTCCGCAGATCCACTGCAAAAGATCCAACTGATGAGGGCATTGATTCATCAAAACGCCACCGCCTTCGCCGCGCCAGGTGGCTCTCCAATTTCCGGAATCATAATAAAATTGCGTGCGAAACCAATTGGTGATGATCCAGTTTACCCTGCGTATCTCGCCCAATTCGCCGTTTTGCACGAGTTCGCGCATCTTCTTGTACAATGGATTCGTGCGTTGATTGTACATCATCGTAAACAAACCATTGCTTTCCTCCGCAACGCGATTCATTTCCTTGACCTGCTTCGTATAGACTCCCGCAGGCTTCTCGCAAATCACGTGCAAACCTTTTTTTAATGCGCGGATCGCCAACGGCGGATGACTGTAATGCGGCACGGCAATAATGACAGCATCAACGTCTGCATGATCGATCAGATCTTCCCCCGATGAATAACAACGATAGTCCCCCGGCAAACTTTGCTTCGCCAAATTCAGCCTTTTTTCCGAAAGATCTGCTATCGACGTAACTCTCCCGTTTTTGATCTTTCCTTCCAGGAAAAATCGTAAGTGCCCTGTCCCCATATTTCCCATGCCTATAATACCAAACTTCACTTGTTCCATTTTCTCTCCGTCTCCTGGTTCATTTCCGATTGAGGGTGCATTGTCCGTATAGCATTGCTTTTGCAAAAATTATTCTTCCGAAAGGCATTCCTTCAAAACCTTAAATATGCGCAACAATATTTATCATCGTCTAAAAATACACAAGTACGATTTGACTTCTGACCAAATGCGAACACTGCACGGTATTCCAGTATATTTATGAATAACATTAGATTCAATTCTTTC
>USSJ01000179.1 GCA_900557285.1 uncultured Clostridia bacterium
ATACCGTATATGCAGTCGAAAAAGGAAAAAGTCTTACGCTTGATAGAAGAACTCTATCCGATCAGCGCGTTTACGCCGCCTCCTGACGGGGTTTTGACGATCGACGGGCAAAAAAAATTTTTGCAGGATTTCCGTGTGGCGGAGCGTTACCGCGAATACCGTGACTGCGGATTTACGGAGATCATTTTTTCAGGCGAAACAAAATACTGCGGCGAGCCGTTTGAAGATTCACAGCTGAAAAGAATGCTGGATCTTGCGCAGGAGGCTGATTTACGGGCGATCGTGTTTGACGAGCGCATCATGCAGCTCACGGTAAAGACAAAACGGCGCATTGTCGGGGAGTTGTTCTCCACAAAAAAGGAATTTTATGCATATGTCGCGCAGTGTCTTGCCGATTATGCGGATCATCCTGCTTTTTACGGCATTTCAATCGTGGACGAACCCATGATCGCTGCGGCAGGCGTGCTGAAAGATATCTGCGCCGCAGTACATGCGGCGCAGCCGCACGCTTTCGTACATACCTGTTTTCTTCCTTTTATACAGGACAGGGGAAGGATCGAGGGCGCATTCGGGAAAGGATACCGTGACGGTTGGGCGGCATATCGCAATTATATCCGTACGATGTCGCAAAGCGGCATCGGATATTTCGGTTATGACGCTTATCCGTTCGGAATGTGGGAATCGAAAAACGATATGTGCGCGGGGTATGTGCGCAATATGCAGGAAGCGGCGCAGACGGCGCAAAAGTGCGGAGTGCCCTTTCATATGACCATTCAGTCTTTTTCTTCGGGAAAAAACGATGAATTGCGGCGGGTGGACGAAGCGGATCTGAACTGGCAGTCCAATCTTGCGCTGGCGTTCGGATGCTGCAAGATCTATTATTTTACATACTGGCGTTTTACGACCCGTCAAGCAGATTTTTTTACTTCCGCGATCATGGACGATGACGGAACGAAACTCCTTTACGATGAGGCGCAGCGCAACAACGCACTTATCCGCAGAACAGCGCGTTTTGTCGGAAATTTGCAATACGTATGCACAAAAATTATACACGCACCGCATGAGAATAAAGCGATGCAGGGGATAAAAGAAACCTCTTTGCCGGAGATTTATGCCGTTCATGCGCAAGCGCCGCTGCTTATCAATAAATTAGCGAGAGAAAGTACGGCGTACTGTCTTTTGAATCTGCGTGATCCCTATGAAAAGGAGCTGAATGCATTGCGTTTTCGAGTCCGATGGTCAAAAGAGGAAACGATCGGGATCGTGAAAAACGGGGAACGTATGCTGTTACAGTCCGAAAACGGTTGGTATCGGCTTGTCCTTTCGCCGGGGGAAGCGGTGTGGATCTTGCGCGGCGAAAAAACAACGGGAGAAGATCAATGAAACTTGCCTATAAAAACTGCGGATATTTTGACGATTCCTGCGGGGAATTTGTGATCACGCAGATGTATCCGAAACGACCGCTCATCAACTATCTTTGGAACGAGCAGACAGTTGCGAACTGCGATCAGTTCGGCTTCGGAAAGAGTATGTCTTCGGACGAAAAAAAGCCTCGCCCGCTGGATGCGGGCGAACGCCTTCTGTATCTGAAAGACAATACGGACGGGAGTTTTTACAGCCCGAACCGTAATTTTGCAAGGCTTTCCTTTGACACTTTTGAGTGTCATGTGGGGCAGGGATACCAGCGTATCGTCAGTGAGTACGGCGGGCTTCGAACGGAATTTACCCTGCTTGTCCCGCAGGAAGGGCGGCGTATTCTGTACCGCGCCGAAATCACGGAAATGCAGGGCAAGAACCGCGATCTGAATTTATATTTTGTCATCCGTCCGCAGGCAAACCTGACAGAGCATACTTCCTACGGATATGCCGACTGTGAGGATAAACGCGGCTTGTATTTTCCGCACGTCGCTTATCAGTCACCCTCCGAATACGGGTTTTTATACTTTGCGTCCGAACGCAGGTTTTCTTCTTATGCTCTTTCTGAAAATGATTTTTGCGGTACATACGGAAGCTGGGAATCGCCTGACGGAGTGAAAGCAAAGAAGCTTTGTTCAAAAGGGACGACTTTTGAAGACGATTATGTTGCGGCGGTTTGTTTCCCTTTGCGGCTGAAAGGGAAGGAAAAAAGATCCTTCACTTTTTCGCTTGCGACTGGTAAAACTCTGCAAGAGTGCCGCGCGGCGGCGCAAAGCGGCGCAAACAGCCGTGCTTTTGCGCGTGAGTTGCGCGCGCAAGCGCAGATATTTTCCGGGCAGGGCAGAGTTTTTCATGCGCAAATGCCCGATCCCTTGTTGTGTTCGCTGAGCAACGTGTGGTTAAAACGTCAGCTTTCTTTGGGTAAAACATGGGGAAGAATTTACGGAAAAGGTTTCCGTGACGTGATGCAGGATATCGCCGCGTTTGTCTCGCTGGATATTCCTTTGGCGCGTGAACGTATCCTGAAAACTTTGTCCAAACAATACTCTTCGGGCAATACCATACGAATGTTTGAACCCGATCTTCTGCTGCCGTACAATGACGGGGCATCCTGGATCCCCGCCACGGTCAGCGCTTATCTGAAAGAGAGCGGAGATTTTTCTCTTTTGGAAGAGCGCGTTGCGTTTTTGGACAGCGGAGAAGATACGGTGTACGGTCACGTGATGCGCGGAGTGGAATACCTTTTGAACGATCTCGGCGTTCACGGATTGGTGCTTTTAAGGGGAGGGGATTGGAACGATTCTCTCAACGGGGCGGGCAATCTCGGACGCGGAGAAGGCGTTTGGCTTTCGTTGGCGACGGTGAAAGCCGCAAAAGAGTTTGCGCAGATCGCGCGTTACGTTTCGCGCGGCGAAGACGCGGAACATGTTTTGGAAAAAGCAAAGAGATTGGAAGAAAATATCCTTCGCTTCGGACTGGACGGCGGCAGATTTCTGTATGCATATGACGACTGGGGCGGAAAGATAGGCGCACCAGAATGTGAAGAAGGAAATTTTTACCTCAATCCGCAGACATGGGCAGTACTGGCACAGGTCGGAAATGCTCCATTAAGAGAAAGCGTCATGGAGCAAGTGGAAAAACGTCTGCGCTGTGCATACGGGTACAAGCTTTGCGATCCTCCTTATACGAAAGGGGACGACCGTTTGGGACGTGTGTCTTATTTTGTGCCGGGCATGGTGGAAAATGCGGCCGTATATCTGCACGGAATCATGTTTAAAATTGCGGCAGATTGCATGCTCGGGAAAGGAGATCGGGCATACGATACCTTGCGGCTCGTGCTTTTTTCCAATCCTGCCGTACAGGCTTCGGGAGTAGAGCCGTATGCGGTTTCCAATATGTATATCGGGCCGGAAAACCCGTACCGTGCGGGAGAAGCCCCGATGAGCTGGATCACGGGCAGCGCAGGCTGGTTGTATCGGAATATTACGGAAGGGATTTTCGGGATCCGCGCGGAATTTGACGGATTGACCGTTTCCCCTTGTTTTCCTTCGCATTGGGAAAGTGCGCAGGCTGAACGCGTTTTTCGCGGTACGTTATATAGATTTTTTTACAAAAAGACGGGGAAAAGTAAGGTTATTGCAGACGGAAAGATTGTGGACGGGGTACTTCCTGTCGGGTCGGGAAGTAAG
>USSJ01000180.1 GCA_900557285.1 uncultured Clostridia bacterium
GTATCGCAGTTTTCATGACGTTTTCTTTTTTGTTTTCAAAAATATCGTATGCTTTTTCGATTTCGGGAAGCGAAAAAGTGTGGGTGATGAGCGGCGCGGTATTGAGTTTTCCCTGTCCGATGAGGGATAAGATCTCGTTGCAGTCGCAGCCGTCTACGCCTCCCGTTTTAAAAGTGAGGTTTTTCCCGTACATGGAAGGAAGGGGCAATATCTGCGGCTCGTCGTATAAAGCCACGATGACGATTACGGCATTCGGCCGCGCGCAGGTATAGGCGAGGCGGAAAGTATCGGGCGTGCCGGCGCATTCGATCACGCGGTCTGCCCCGCCGTGGCGGCTGTGGGCGCGCACAAAAGATTCCGCTTCATCGGGGACAACGGTAAGGATCCCGGGACACATTTTTTCGGCAAATGCGCGGCGGAACGGGTCTTTTTCGCAGATGATGACGCGACCCGGATTATGCAGGAGCGCGCATTGCAGGGCGCAGATCCCGGTCGGACCGGCGCCGATGATGAGCACGGTATCGCCGCGGTTGATTTCCGCGATCTTTGCCGCCCAGAAACCTGTCGCCAGAATATCGCCCGTAAAGAGCGCCTGTTCGTCGGTAACGCTGCCAGGGATCTTTGTCAGGCCGCAGTCCGCATAGGGGACGCGCACGAATTCGGCCTGTCCGCCGTCGATGCGGCAGCCGAGCGCCCAACCTCCGTTTTTGTCCGTGCAGTTATTGACGAATCCGTTGCGGCAGAAATAGCAGCTGCCGCAGAAAGTTTCGACGTTCACGGCGACGCGGTCGCCTTTTTTCAAATCGGTGACGGCGGAGCCCGTTTCTTCCACGATACCCACTATTTCGTGGCCGACGGTAATGCCGGGTACGGCGCGGGGCACGCTTCCGTGTTTGATATGCAGATCGCTTGTGCAGACAGACGCGAGTGTGACGCGGACGATAGCGTCGCGCGGCGCTTGAATGACGGGCTTCGGCTTTTCGATCAGGCGGAATTCTCCCGCTTTCAGATAGGTATAGGCGAGCATTGTTTTCTCCTTTTAGTCTTGGCTGTGGATCACTTCCGTCGGCGGTTTATCGTATCGGCGGGAATAGCTGCGATAGAATGTGGTCATGGAATCAAAACCGCAGTCAAAAACCAACTGCGAAAGATTCATGTTTTCCTGTTTCTTTCCGCGTGCAATGATATTGTTGATTCTTACGTTATTGATATAGCTGTTGAGTGTTTCGCCGATATATTTGTTGAACAGCCTCGAAAAATAGTATTTGTTGTACCCGAAAACGGACGATATGGAATCGAGTGTGAGGGGTTCGGCAAAATGTTCGTCGATGTAATTGAGCACGTTGATGATCATGGAAAGGTTGGGGGTCGTGACGACGGGGAGTCGCTTATAGCGCATGAGAAATTTCCCCATGACAATATCGATCAGACCTTTGGCGACTAAAAAATTTTCCTGTTCTGCGGGGTTTTTCAGTCTTTTCAGATCGGGCAGGATCGTTCGGTTGAATTTTTTATCGGACAAAAGGGGCGGGAGCGTCTCTTTTTCCAGAACGGATGCAAAATCGTCGGCATACGCGGATTTGATGATCAGAACAAAATTTTTATAGGCGGGGTACGGGGTGAGAGAATGTACTCCGCAAGGCCGAACGAATATGATATCGTCTTTTTCCGCAAAAAAACTTTCTCCGTCTACTTCTCCTAAAAGTTTTCCGTCCGTAATGTAAAGGATCTCGATGCAGCGATGAAAATGAGGGGAAGTATGACTGTTGTCACCCGCAAAAAAGCGGAGGTCTCTTTCTTTGTCGTGAAATGCTTCATAAAGGGCTGATTTTTTCATAAAAGTCAATTTTCGGTAGAAATTTAGTGAATATTGAGTAGAAATCCGCAATATTCAGTGCTATTATATCATTAAAGAAACTGTATGTCAACCGAGGTGCAGAAAAATGAAAATTGTTATAATAGGCTATGGCGGAATGGGCGGATATCATGCTTATCAGCTGGGAGAATTTGCCAAAGCGGAACCCGGGGTTCTGGAGCTTGCCGGGATCTATGATACAGACAAAGCGCGCTGTGCGGAAGCGAAGGCAAAAGGGCTGCGCGTGTACGGTTCGCCGCAAGAGATCTGGGAGGATAAAGAAGCGGGCGCGGTTTTGATCGCGACGCCGAACGACGTGCATGCGGAATACGTTTACGCGGCGGCGAAAGCGGGGAAGAATATCATTTGTGAAAAGCCGATCGCCATGAGCACGAACCAGGCGGAAACGATGTATGAGGCGGCGGAAAAAGCGGGCGTACTTTTTGAAGTGCATCAGAACCGCCGTTGGGACGATGATTTTCTGACGGCGAAAAATATTATGGAAAAAGGCGAGATCGGGGATATTTATAAGATCGAGTCGCGGGTCGTCGGAGCAAACGGGATACCTGGCGCGTGGCGCAAGGAAAAGGCGCACGGCGGCGGCATGATGCTGGATTGGGGCGTTCATCTGATCGATCAGATGTTGCAGTTTGTAAAATCGACGGTCGTGAGCGTCTATTGCGAATACAGCTACATTTACGGAGAAGAAGTGGAGGACGGATGCGACTTGTCTGTCCTGTTTGAAAACGGTGTCCGGTACCGCGTGGTGGTTGCGACGGATTGTTTCCGCAAGCTTCCGCGTTGGCAGCTTTACGGGATCGACGGGACGGCAACCATTGCGGACTGGGATCTTTCGGGCGGCGTAACGCGCGTTGTGGAACGTCAGGATAAAAATTTGGTGGGCATAAAGGCGGGCAACGGGTTTACGAAGACGATGGCGCAGCGCAGTGAAAGTTCAATAGAGGAACTGGCTTTGCCGATCGTGCATGCCGAACCGTTTGCGTTTTACAAGAACTTTGCGGCGGCGGCGGAGAAAAAAGCAACGCCCGCGATACACAAGGAAGAAGTTTTGCGTGTTTTCCGTCTGATGGAAGCGGCGGCGGAGTCGGCGGAAAAGAATGAAGTTATAAAAGTCCGCATCTGAAAAAGATCGGATAAGATAAAAGGGGACAGATCATGAAAATCAGTGTAGTGAGCAGTATATTGGGCGATTACAGCCTGGATGAGAGCCTGAAATATTTATCGGGGCTTGGCGTGGATGAATTTGAACTGGGGGTCGGAGGATATCCCGGCAAGGCGCATGCGGATGCTTTGGTTCTGAGCAAAGACAAAGCGGCGCGGGAAAAGTTGCTGGAAACGTTCAAAAAATACAACATGGGCATTTCGGCGCTGTCGGTGCACGGCAACTGCGTGCATCCGAACAAAGAGACGGCGGCGAAATTCGAAGCGGATTTTGAAGCGGCGTGCGTACTGGCGGGGCAGATCGGGATCGACCGTATCGTAACGTTTTCGGGCTGTCCCGGATCGGATGCGGATGCGAAACAGCCGTCGTGGGTAACGTGTGCGTGGCCGCCCGAATACCAGCAAGAACTGGATTGGCAGTGGAACGAGGTGTTGATCCCGTATTGGAAAAAAGCCGTGCGTTTTGCGGCGGATCACGGGGTCAGGCGGATCGCACTGGAGATGCATCCGGGGTTCTGCGTATATAATCCGGGAACCTGCCTTCGTC
>USSJ01000181.1 GCA_900557285.1 uncultured Clostridia bacterium
AAGGCTGTACACCCGTTTCGATTACAACGAACTCTTCCGCCTGCGTGCGGCCGATTACATTCAGCCGGATATTTCCCATGCGGGCGGCATCATGGAACTGAAAAAACTGGCCGCGATTGCGGAGGCGAATTATATTCCGTTTGCGCCGCACAATCCCAGCGGCCCCGTTGCCAACGCCGCCACCTTGCAGATCGCTGCCTGCTGCCCCAATTTCTGCATTCTCGAAATCATGTATTCGGACGTCGAATACAGAAAAGACGTCACAAACGAACAGCTTACGTATGCGGACGGCAGGATAAAGATCGGCAACAGGCCCGGCATCGGGATCGAACTCAACGAAGCGGAATGCCTCAAACATCCTTACAAGGAACACAATCTGCGCCATTATACGGGCGCACTGACGGACATACGTCCGCCGAAAACGGCGTTTTATTTCTGAAAAAAGGAGAAAACGATGGACGCAGAGCGGAAAGCGGTATTTGTAACGGGAGCGTGTAAAAACACGGGACTGACGATAGCGGAAACATTTGCGCGGCAGGGATACGACGTGTTTCTTACAAGCCGCAGTAAGGAGGAAGCGGAACGTACGGCTTGTACCGTTTCGCAAAAATACGGAAAATTTGCCAGGGGATTTGCTTTGAGCGCGGGTAATGCGGACGCCGTCCGCAGCGTATTTGCCGAAATTGACCAAAGCGGCATCCCGCTGCGCACGGCGGTGTTCAATGCCGCCGATCTGGGAATCGGACAGGATACGTTGGAAGGGAGTCTGGAAGAATTCAGACAGGTTTTCGAGGTCAACGTGTTCTGGAATCTGACAATGGCGCGGGAAGCGGCAAAACTGATGCGGAAATACGGGGGAGGCGCTCTGGTGTTTATCAATTCCAACACGGCATACCGCGCCATACCCTCCCGCGCGGCGTATTGCTCGTCCAAGAGCGCCGTCTTGGGACTTTCCCGTGCGCTTGCCGTCGATTGGGGAAAGTACAACATCCGTTCCAATTGCGTCCTGCCCGGTATGATCAAGACGGACAGATGGTACGCGAATGCGGGAGGCCAGCGCGACAGCCTCACGGCGCACACGCCCATAGGGGACGTGGCGGACTTTGAAGACATTGCCAACGCGGCGTTTTATCTCGGTACTCCGCTCTCGAAAAACGTTACGGGCGCCGAGATCATCGTGGACGGCGGAAATTCTGTGCGCCTTACGCCCGAAATTTGAAATTGCTTTTCAAAGAAGGATCCTTTCTTAAAAAACTGACCCATTGCCGTAGTCAATGGGTCAGTTTTTTAAGATACGTACGTCCAAAATTCGTATGGTTGCATTGTCAGAAGGCCGTGCCGTCGTGCCTCTGCGCCGAAGGCGCCTGACGCATACATCCGCACGTTGCCATAGCGGCATAGTTTTTTGAAAGCGCGCAGTTTTTTGGAAAATGCCTTCGCCTGCCTGCATGTCACCGGTTCGGAAACGGCGACGCTTCCGAAAGGGGCATTGTCCGCGCGGGCGCCTTTCGGCGATTTTGCGCCGTAAAAAGGTACTATGGAATTTCTCCGCCCGTATCGAGCAGCATGGCGGGGTTCGGCGAGCCGATCCGCACGAAATTGTTGCCGATATCGATCATCGGAATGTCACCTCTGCGTTCGCCGTTTTTGCACGGACGGGTGCAATGACGTTGCCGGGCATTCGCTCGCCGTTGACGATAAGGGAATATTCCGTACCCCGCTTAGCCGTGATCGTATAGGTGCAGCCGCTGTATTTTCTCGTGACGCGGAATTCGTTGATCTGCGAGGGCATGCACGGGTTTATTTCCAGGCCGTCGGGGGTGGGAGTGATCCCCAGCAAAGCCTGGGAAACGTTGACAAACGTCCAGGCTGCCGTCCCCGTGAGCCAGCTGTTTTTGGCTTCGCCGAAGTGAGGGCTGTCCTTTCCCGCGATCATCTGGGAATAGACGTACGGTTCCGTCCTGTGTATTTCGCTGATCTCCTCCAGATAGGCGGGGCAGATCTTGCGGTAAACTTCGAAGGCGCGGTCGCCGTGCCCGAGTTCTGCTTCCGCGCAGGAGATCCACGGGTTATTGTGGCAGAAGATCCCCGCATTTTCCTTGTATCCGGGAGGATAAGAGGATACTTCCCCGAGATTGAGGTGATAAGTCTTGTAGGCGGGTTGAAGAATGACGATGCCGTAGGGCGTTTCCAGATATTTTTCCACGCTTTTAAGTGCCTTTTCCGCCATGCTGTTGTCTTTGCCGATGCCTGCCATGACGCACATACCTTGCGGTTCGATGTAGATCTTGCCTTCTTCGCAGATTTTGCTGCCTACGGGTTGGCTGAACGCGTCGTAGGCGCGCACAAACCAATCCCCGTCCCAGCCCGCCGTCTGCGTTGCCTGCGCCATTTTTTTTGTTTCTTTGCGGATGCGTTCCGCTTCCGCTTTGTCGCCCGCCTTTTCGCAAAGGCGGGCGTATTGCTCGCCGTATCGCACGAACATGCCTGCAATGAATACGGATTCTGCCTTGCCGCTTTCAAAATTGGCGGTCGTCTGAAAACTTTCGCCCGGTTCTTTGGAAAAACAGTTCAGATTCAGACAATCGTTCCAGTCGGCGCGCCCGATCAGGGGCAATCCGTGCGGCCCGATGTGCGTGAGGGTGAAATCCAGGCTGCGCCGCAGGTGTTCGAAGAGGGGCGCTTGGTTGTTTTCGTCGTTGTCAAAGGGGACTTGTTCAAAAAGAATGCCCATGTCCCCCGTTTCCGAAACGTAGGCGTAGGTACAGGCGATCAGCCAAAGCGGGTCGTCGTTGAATCCGCCGCCTGCGTCCGCATTGCCCCGCTTTGTCAGCGGCTGGTACTGATGCCATGTGGAACCGTCCTCTTTCTGAATGGATGCAATGTCGATGATTCGTTCGCGCGCACGGTCTGGTATCATGTGAACAAATCCCAGCAGATCCTGGCAGCTGTCGCGAAATCCCATGCCGCGCCCGATCCCGCTCTCGTAATAGGAGGCAGAACGGCTCATGTTGAACGTCACCATGCACTGATATTGGTTCCAGATATTCACCATCCTGTCCAGTTTTTCGTCGGGAGAGGAGACTGAATAAACGGAAAGCAGTTTTTCCCAGTATTTTTTCAGGGAATACAGGGCGTCTCCCACGGCGATCTCGCTGGAATATTTGGCGATGAGCGCATGCGCCTTTTTCTTGTTGATGATGCCGGGGGCCTCCCATTTTTCCGATTCGGCATTTTCGGTATAGCCGAGCAAAAAGATCAGTGTCTTTCTCTCGCCCGGAGCCAGTTCCACGGAAAGTTCGTGGCAGGCAATGGGTGACCATCCGCTGGCAACGGAATGGAAACAATGTCCGCCCGTCACTGCGGCGGGTGAATCGAATCCGTTGAATTTCCCGAGAAAAGTGTCGCGGTCGGTGTCAAAGCCGCAAGTCCTTTCGTTGACGGAATAAAAGGCAAAATGGTTGCGCCGTTCGCGGTATTCCGTCTTGTGGTAAATTGCGGAACCGTGAACCTCTACCTCACCGGTGGAAAAATT
>USSJ01000182.1 GCA_900557285.1 uncultured Clostridia bacterium
GGCGGAGGTTCTTAAATCTCTGCCGCAAGGCTCGGCGAATATGTGCGTGACAAGTCCGCCGTATTATGGCTTACGCGATTACGGAATTGAAAATCAGATCGGAACAGAACAGACACCGCAGGAGTATGTGGAAAGGCTTATTAAGGTGTTTGACGAAGTGTATCGGGTGCTTATGGATGACGGCACTTTATGGTTGAACATCGGCGACAGTTACGCAGGGAGCGGGAAAGGGAAAGGACTTTTGCAGGAAGATAACGTCAAGGACAGACCGATTTATGACAAGGAAAGTAAGGTGTTTTCAATGCCGAACAGGTGGGAAAACATCAAGCCCAAAGACCTTATCGGGATACCGTGGATGCTCGCTTTTGCGCTCCGAGAGCGCGGCTGGTATCTTCGCTCGGACATCATCTGGCACAAGATAAATGCGCTCCCCGAAGCGGTCAAGGACAGGCCGGCAAAGTGTTATGAACACATCTTTCTGCTTACAAAATCGCCGAGATATTACTTCGATTACAAGGCAATTCAAGAACCTATCAAAGAGGTAACGGCGGCACGATATACTCGCGGCAGATCGGGTAAAGCAAAGTATTCTAATGCGCCGATAGGTCAAAGTATCGACGCCAATACGGAAGCGATAACCGATGAAAAACGCAAGATGCGGCGTTGCAAAGATGTATGGGAGGTGAGTACAAATTCTTACCGAATGGACGAACATTTTGCGATGTTTCCGGAACGGTTAATTGAGCCTTGCATCCTTGCAGGAAGCAAAGAAGGCGGTGTGGTTTTAGACCCGTTCTTCGGCAGCGGAACGACGGGTGCTGCGGCGAAACGACTTAGAAGAAGTTACATTGGAATAGACATCAATCCACGCTACATAGAAAAAGCGGAAGAGCGTATTTCAAAAGTTGAACCCGAAAAGACGCAAGAAAACAGGTCGGATTTGGAAAGCAAAACAACCGAGGGAGGTGGGACGAAGTGAACAACAAACGCAAGCAGGTTAAGGAAGTTGGGATAAATCCCGACTTCGAGGAAGCAGAAGCGGGAAACCCGCTTTGCCACGCCTGCGGCGCAGAGGAAGGAAAAAAGCCCAGAGGCAGACCTGTAAAAATCGGTGTTGAAAAGCACATACGCATTACCGACGTATCAATGACTGAAATGATAAACGCTTTGGTAAATCATCCGGACGGCGGGAATTTCAATCAGGTGATCAACGAGGCATTGTTTTACGGATTGCCGATTTTATATGAAAAATTGTTAGGCGATACGGTAACGGAAGAGGAAAAAATCTCGCTTGTGAAACCACGAAAAAAAGGAAGCAAGAACGAAGAATTAAATGCGGTTACTGTTCAGCTTTTACAAGAAACCGTATTGAACGCAACGATCAACAAATCCATTCTCTCGTCGATTTACAACTTCCTTAGTGAGAAGTACGCATCCGATCGTGAACTGATAAAAGATTTCAATACAGGGTTGTTAGCCGATACTCCCGAATACCTCGGAAGCTATGAAGCGGAAGGAATCAAAAGACTTAGGAGGTAAAGAAAATCAGTAACCAACCGATCATTTTTAATATTCAGTATACACCATATCGTCTGCCGAAAACAGCGACGGACGAGGAGCGTGAACATCACACAGATGAGCGAGCGTTCTTTGATATGACGGGCGATAAAAACGTATTCGATTACATAACGACGGAAGGCAAACGGACAGGTAAGCGCACGGCGCTGGAATATCTGCAAAAGAACACGGGAGTGTTCAACGACAAAGGAATGATACCGCAAGAGCAAGTGGACGAAATGAAAGCTCGGCTCAAAGAAAACGAGGGCAACATCTGGCACGGTTTCATCTCGCTCAATGCAGTAGAGTCCCCGAAGATAGACACACCCGAAAAGTGTATCGAACTTATCAAGCGAACTTTCCCGTCGTTTTTGAAAGACGCAAAGTTCCGTCCCGACAACGTAGACCTTATGTGTGCGCTGCATTTGGACAGACCGCATCATTTACATATTCATTTCGAGTTTTGGGAAAAAGAGCCGAAATATAAGGGTACGGACGGGGCGTTGCATTATAAAAGCAAAGGCAAGATAGAAAAAACGGCGGTCGAGAACATGAAAATCCGCTTGGGAGTTTTTTTGTCGGAGAATAGGACCGAGCTATACGGACACACAAACGGCATATATAGATAGCGTTTCAGATAAAGTGAGGGCGGTGTTTGCAGATACGGAAAAACAAAGCAGGCCCGGTGACCTTGACACTTAGTTGACACTTGACTGACACTTAAAAAGGTCACAAGGCCCAATAAAAAGTAAGAAAAAGAGCGAAAAAAAGCCCGTTTTCATGCGAAAACAGGCAAAAATGGTGCACCTTCAGGGACTCGAACCCTGGGCCCAATGATTAAGAGTCTATCAGGGCGGTGGAAACACCTAAAAAACAGGCTTTTTTACGGTTTTTTGTTGTTTTACAGTCGTTTTACCGTGCTTTTGATTTTCCGATTTGGGGAAAATTGGGGAAAACAGATCTTTTTATACTTCGTATAAGAATTTTTTTGCTTCGGAAAGCTGAAATTCGTCCGAAAAATGCGTATAGACATTTGACGTCATCGTATTGTCGGCGCGGTGCCCGGCCCAAAGCGAAACGAGCTCCCGCGGGATCCCGCATTCCTGGGCTCGCGTGATAAACGTATGCCGCAGCTCGTGTAAATGGTGGCCGGGCGCAAAATCCGGAAAACGGTGCGTCAGTTTGTCGAGCGATATAACGGGAAGTTCGCCGTCAAGCAAGTTCAGATATTTTCTCAACATAGGCGTGATGGGGATTCTCCGCTTTTTTGCGGGAAGTCCGCGGCGGCTCTTTGCCGTGACGACGGTGATCCATTCTTCCGAAAGCTCGATGGTTTGATACTCCGCCCGTCTGATCCCGGTGTAGAGAATGATGAGGTAAGCAATTCCGAACTTTCCGCCGCGTAAACAACGCAAAACGAAAGCCTTTTCTTCTTCCTTGGTCAGAGCCGTGCCGTTCTGCTTTTCGTATCTGGGTTTGCGGAGCGGCGCCATCGGAGATTTCGGAATGACGTCCTCGGCAACGGCAAAATCAAATACCTGTTTCAAAATGGAAAAAAGCAGTTCGGCCGTTCGGTAGGTGTCGTGTTCGATTAATTCGTTCATGAAGTTTTGCACGAGCATGGGATGAATTTCTTTCATTTCGGTTTTTCCGAAGTAGGGGAAAGCGTAATTATTCAAAACCAAAAGATAGCCGTTGTATGTAATGGGTTTGATTTCGTTTTTCTTTACGTTCTCCATCCAATTCAACGTGTATTCGGAAAAACGAACTTTTTTCTTGCGTTGTTTTTCTGTCGGGGCAACTAATGCCGCGATAAATCGCGCTTTCGCAATTTCGATGGTTTTTCCGCTTCTTGAAATATCCCTGCCGTTGCGGCGGTATCGAATTTCAAAAGTTCCGTTTTCTTTTTGCCTGATGTGGGCGACTTCGCCCGCGTGGATTAAATAATCTTTCT
>USSJ01000183.1 GCA_900557285.1 uncultured Clostridia bacterium
CTTCATTCCCGCCGGAGGCGATATAAGTATAAGTCCGCGCGGCTTTTCATTTAAACATACGGAACCTTCCGTACAGCACACGATCGGTAAAATCACGGCAACCACAGAAAAATTCTGCAGAAAATTCTTTGTCAGACTTTCTTTCTGAACTTTGCGGCAAGAAGATTTGCGGCGGCAAACAGCAAAACCGTCGCACCGAGCACGATCGCCATGACCCAGGCAGGCATATCCGTGCCGAAAAAGTTGAGCTTCAAAGCATATTGTTCGGCAAGAGCGTCCGCAAAGGCGGGAGAAATATTCTCGGCGATGTTGTCTAAAGCTCCGTTCATAAAACAATTTCGGAATATGCCCGCCGAATAGCTGCCCGGCACAAACAAGGTAACATACTGCACGCCCGTCGGGAATACCGAAAGAGGCATATACGCGCCGATCAGAAATCCGATGACCGTGCCGAGAATGACGTTCAGCCCCGTAAAAGCGCCTTCCGTACGCAAAAAGCCGACAACAAACACGAGCAGCGTAGCAGATGAAAGCACGGACAAAACGAGCGTTCCGAGCAACACGAGTAAATCGACACCGCTTAAAAACCAGCTCCCCGTCGCCGCAAGCCATACAAGACAGATCGCCAGAACGGCAAGCCCGATTGTAAGCCCCGCCGCGACCACCGAACAAAAGTAAGCGACTGGAGGCATCCACCCGGGGACGGGCGACGCCGCCAGGTCTGCGCGGATCCCGCGGTTTCTGTCCTGTACCATCACGCCGCACGCGCACAGCGGCACCGTAATGCACGCGCTCGCCATAACGCCCGACAGCATCCAGCAATCCGCAAACGAGCGGATCTCCTTTTCGCCGCCCGATACCCCCATCTCCTGCAGCGCCGACAACACTCCGTCCGTCTGTATCCTGCCCAAAAACAGAATGTACAGTCCCAGCACGATCAGCGGCGCCAGCAAAGCAAAGAAAATATTCGCCTTGTCCTTTAAAAATATTTTCAGGTTCCGCATCGTCTGACTGTAAATCATATGCAACATCCGTACGTACCCCCTTCCGCGCGCTTACCCGTTACCGACAAAAACACGTCGTCCATATTCCCCTTGACAAATTCGAAATCTTCGCAAAGATCTCCGTTCTTTTCCAGAAATCTCTTTGCTTCCTGCGCATCCGCACAAGTCACGCGCACGCCGTTTTTGATCGCTTCCGCCCGCTCGCCGCGCTTCCGCAATTTCTCCGCCAACGCCGCTCCGTCCCCATACAAATACAGCGTGTTCTGCGAAAACCTGTTTTTCAGCCCCACCGGCGTATCCTCCGCCGCGATCTTCCCGTCGTCCAGGATTACCACCCGATCGGATGCATCCGCTTCTTCCATGTAATGCGTCGTCAGAAAGACCGTCATTCCTTCCTCTTTCTGCAACTTCTGCACGATCTCCCAGACCGTCTTACGCGTCTGCGGATCCAGCCCCGTTGTCGGCTCGTCCAAAACAAGCAGTTCCGGCCTGTTCAAAAGCCCGCGCGCTATGTCCGCCCGCCGCCGCTGACCGCCCGATAACTTCCCGTACGGCCGATCCAGCAGTTCGTCCAAAAATAACAGCCCGCTCAATTCTCCCAGCCGCTCTTTCCACGCCGCCTTACGCAATCCGTAATAGCTCGCCCGCACCGTCAGATTCTCCCGCACCGTCAAAAGATCGTCCAAAACACTGCCCTGAAACACGACTCCCACGCGCGGCTTGATCTTCTCCGCCTGCGTATCCAGATCGAATCCGCAGATGCGCACTTTCCCCGCATCCTTTTTGAGGATCGAACACAAAATATTGATCGTCGTACTCTTCCCCGCACCGTTTACGCCGAGAAAAGAAAACAGCGCGCCACGTTCCACCCCGAACGTAATGCCCCGCACTGCCTGCACCGATCCGTAACTCTTCTCCACCCCTTCCACTTCAATGATCTTGTCCCGCATATTTCCCGCCTTTCTTGTTTGTTAAATCCATTATACAAAATTATTTTATCGCAGGCAATCGATTTTCTTTCCCTCCCGCTGAAAATTTTTTGCCTAAGGGAAGTCAAAGTTATTTTCGCGTTCTTGTGCAAAGCATACGCGCCGACGAAAAAAAGTTTGACGCATCCGCCCGATTTTTTATCCTGCGGAAAAACTTTATTCCTTCTTTTTCCTATGGCGGATATAAAAACGCAGGGAAAAGCGAATACTCGCTTTTCCCTGCGTTTAAAGTTCAGATGTTTTTCAGTCTGCAATGTATTTTACCACGGGGACTCCGAATACAACCGTATATTCTTCGCCGTAACTATAAGACTGCAGGATAACTTCCGCAGGTTTGCATTCCGTAACGAGCTGCCCCTGCGCGTTTTTGAGTTCGTAAGACGCAATCGCCTGATCATCGATGGATACAGTGATCTTTCCGTCTGCAAACGAAACGGTAAGCGCGTGCGTACCTTCGGAAGGGGTCAGCCCTTCCGCATTGTTGAATCTTCCAACTACCTGCCCCGCATCGTTCTGATAATTGGAATCCCACCACTGCCAATTTTGCACGAGTGCCGCATTCTCATCTGCCTTTATATCGCAGAAATACTGCGCGATCGCCCAGTCCAAAGTATTTCCTTGCGCATCCTGTACATTCAGCCAGACCGACGTACGCACACCGTCACGCGCCAATACGTCGCTCGTCAGCTCAAATGTTGTTTCAACTTTCCATTCCGAAACAGCTTCCATTTCCACAGCCGCTTTTCTGCCCTGCCAGCTGTACCAGTTGTTGTTCGGTGACTCGCCGGTCGTCAGCGTGATCTTTCCGTCCGTTACCGTCCATTCCTTCGGTTCCGTACGATCCGACTGCCATTCCCCGAGCGTTGCCGTCGTATAATCAATGACCGTCACTTCGCAAGTCGCACTCTTGTCGCCCGCCTTTGCCGTGATCGTCGCCGTTCCTGCCGCCACTGCCGTAACTTTGCCGTTTTCTACCGTCGCAACCGCTTCCGCCGATGTGCTCCACGTTACCGTCTTGTCCGTCGCATTGTCAGGAGATACCGTCGCTTTCAGCTCCAGCGTTCCCCCCACTTTCAATTCGGCTTTGTCTTTATCCAAAGTTACAACCGCCACCGCTACATCGCCTTGCTCTTCCTCCTTTTTATCCACGCACGCAACCAATGCGATGCAACCGAAGGCCACTGCAAGCGCAAGCAAAATCCCAAGAAATTTCTTCATAACCTACCTCCTGTATTTTAGCAGGGAAAGTATATTTTCTTTTTTAGATTTTGTCAAGTAAAGTATTTCAGAAATACGTTCGCCTGTTTTTCGTTCAATTCTTTCATTATTTTACTTATTTCTACAATTTTATTCATAATTTTTTGATTCTTTTCACACAATTGTGCTGTTTTACGGGAAAACATTTCCGCGCAAATGCCATCCGGCACCTGAAAAAACCGGATTTCAGATATATTTTGCGTGTTTTTACAAAAAATGTTACACAATTTTTGCAAAAATTTTTTACCACGTACCT
>USSJ01000184.1 GCA_900557285.1 uncultured Clostridia bacterium
CTTAACGTCTGCAACCGTAATCAAGAATCAAAACTCCTCTACCGTCAGATTCGAATAAATTTCATCGTATTTTTCTTTTGTGAATGAAATCCGACCAAATGTTGTAACGGTTGCCGTCCCGGCAGCCACACCCGCACGAAGAATCTCATCCACGGAAGCGCCTTGCTCCAGCATCATTGCCGCCGCAGCGACCATACCGTCTCCCGCGCCGACCGTTGAATTGATCGCTACATTGATACTCTTGCAAAAATAATTTTTTGTACCGTCGGTAATAATAGCACCTTTCTTTCCCAAAGACAGCAAAACCCGCTTTGCCCCTTTATCCAATAACGCGTAACAGCCTTTCAATAAATCGTCGCGCGTCTTGAATTCTGTCTTTAAGGTACTCTCCAGCTCATCGCGATTGGGTTTAACAAGGTCAAGATCCGTCTGCAGCGCCGAAAGCAAACGGGGACCTTCCGTATCGGCAATCTTTAAAGTCTGTGGCGCCGCAACCGAAAAAAGTTTTCCGTAATATTCGCTGTTTACCCCCTGCGGCAAACTTCCCGATATCACCAAAACATTGCTGCTCTTGGACAAATTTGCGACAAGCTCTATCAACTCGGCTTGCTTATTTTCACTGATGTTTTCGCCGACGTCGTTGACTTCCGTAAGCATGGACTTATTGTCGATAAATTTATAATTCTCACGCACGCGCCCTTTATTCCAGACAAAAACACTCGGAACACCTTCACGGTCCAATGCCTGCTCGAACAAAGATCCGTTTTCGTTGTACATAAAACCGGTCGCATGGCTCTTCCCTTTCAAACGGGCGACACCGATCGCGACATTCAATGCAGCACCGGTAAAACTGAGTGTTTTATTTTTTACATGATTCATTTTTCCTACGTTCAGCGAATCAACTTCAATCGTCACATCTGTACAAGGGTTCAAACAAACCGTAAGAATCATTTTAATTCTCCAATCCTGATTATTTTTGGCGGATCTTCCGATAAAAACAGTCTTTCCGACCGCACGAAAATTGTATCCGCACACATTTTTCCATACTCAATTATATTACATATTCAGCAGAATTTCAAGACAATATTTAAATTATTTTGCAATTTTTTTGATTTTTTTATTTCCTCAAATGAAAATAATTCTGTTTGTTTATCTGATTTTACAAAATATTGTATAACGCTGCAATTTCCTTTGATTTTACAGTCAATTTTGCCCGCAGGCTATAAAAAAGCGGCTCGCGCTGCGAACCGCTTTTTGTTACATGGAAATCATCTGCAATGTTTCATAAAGCTCATAATTGAATTTTTTCTTCATGCTGACAGCTTCAATAATATCCATATCAATGATCTCGTCTTTATGGATCCCGACGACGCGGTTTCCGATCCCGTCCTTGAGCAAACGCACTGCTTTATTGCCGAATTGAGCAGCAAGCATACGGTCCGCCATGGAAGGAGACCCGCCGCGCTGTACGTGACCGATCGTCGTGCCGCGCACAGAATACGTTGTCATCGCCTGCAGCTTTTTAGAAAATTCGTCCGCCGTCGAAACGCCTTCCGCCAGAACGATAATATTGCTATGCTTTCCGTTTGCACGGCTCCGATTGATCCGCAGAACGACATCTTCCATATCGTAAGCGATTTCCGGAACAATAATTATTTCAGCTCCGCTCGCTATTCCCGAATACAGAGCGATATCGCCGCAACGGCGTCCCATCACTTCCACTACACTGATGCGTTCATGAGAAGTCATCGTATCCCGAAGTTTATTGATAATATCCAGACATGTGTTGACCGAAGTATCAAAGCCGAGCGTATAATCCGTGTATTCCAGATCGTTGTCGATCGTTCCGGGAATACCGATCGTAGGTATGCCATACTCTTCGCTCAGACACTTTGCCCCGCGGAATGAACCGTCACCGCCGATAACAACCAGTCCTTCGATCCCGCGATTATTCAACGTTTTGACCGCCTGCTTCTGCCCTTCGACCGTGTACATCTCCACACAACGTGCCGTTCTGAGCATCGTGCCGCCGCGCTGCACAATATCGGAAACGCTGCGCATTTCCATTTCGACCATATCGTCATTGATAAGCCCGGCATAACCTTGACGGATACCAAAAATTTCCATTCCGAAATATTTCGCCGTCCTGACTACCGCCCTGATACAAGCATTCATTCCCGGCGCGTCGCCACCGCTCGTCAATACACCTATTCGTTTCATAACAATCCTCCAAACAAGCAAAACCCTTGCAAATTAAATTTATCCGACTGCCTCTTTATTATAACAAATTGTTCAAAAAAATAAAAGCAATTTCTACAGGGATATAAAAACTATGCTTATTTGTTAGAATTTCTAACATTTTTTGTCAATCTCAACGATAATTCAGACTTGTTTAATCTCATCATCCGACAAATAGAGATACAATTCTCCCCGAAGCCCGCGGCAATCATTGACCCGATCCATCCGATAGCATTTTGCGCCTCTCTTTATTTTGACGACCGCATCCCCATTTCCGTAATGCTCAAACAGTGAAACAAGTTCGTCAAATTCTTCTTCCGTCAGATTGGAAGCATTCAGCCACAGGGCATGTTCTTTCGGTTTCACCGGTTTTGCGGCTTGCGGTGATATCCCGTTATCTGAAACCGCTCCGCTTGTATGCTCCTGCATCTTATCAAGAATGATGACCGGAGCTTTTTCTTCGTCCAGCTGCATTTTACCGGAAATCAGAACGACTTTATCCGCTACAACGAGCGATTTGATCTTATCGTAAACATTCGGGAACGCGACACATTCGATGCTGCCATACAAATCTTCCACTGAGATAAACGCCATGGTCGATCCGGAACGCGTATTGATCCTTTTGTAAGAGCCGATGATCCCTCCCATCGTTACAGTTGCACCGTCTGTCAGTTCCGGATAGGTTTTATGACCGTCCTCATCCTCTTCAAAATTCTGAAGTTTCAGACAGGAAAAGCTGCAATCCTTGAACTCGGAAGAATATTTTTCAAAAGGATGCCCGCTGACATACACTCCCAGCACGGCCTTTTCTTTTGCAAGTTTCTCACTCGTTTCCAATTCCGGAACATCAGGATATTCAATATCCGTGTTATCTTCTTCAATGATATCCCCGAACAAACTCATTTGCATGCTTTGTTTCTGCTTGGAGATTTTATTGGCGCGATCCAACACGCTTTCATAGATCAGAAGCAGTTGTGCACGATTGACCCCGAAGCAGTCAAACGCACCGCTTTTGATAAGGCATTCCAGCATATGCTTGTTGAGTTCCCCCTGCGGCATACGCACAAGGAACTCCTCCAACGACTTGAACGCGCCGTTTTCGCGCTCTTTTACCACTTTGTCGATAAAATTGTGTCCCACGCCCTTGCCGGCAAGAAGACCGAACCGGATTCCGTTTCCCTCGGCGCGGAACGACGCAAAGCTCTTGTTGATGTCCGGCGGCAGAATGGAAATGCCCATCTGGCGGGAACTCAAGATATACTCTGCGA
>USSJ01000185.1 GCA_900557285.1 uncultured Clostridia bacterium
GCTTTGCGTGCAGACGGATATCCCTCGAAGATGCGCCGACTAAAATTTCGTAAATGCCGTCTTCCGTTTTCCAGCAATCCTCCGCCGTGGAATAATACGCAAATGCGTCCGTTCCCAGCGTCACTTCCGCAGATACAGTCTTCCCCGCAGCGACAAAAATCTTGACATATCCTTTGAGTTCCTTTTCCGGCCTGTATACAAAAGAAACCATCGGACGCACATACACCTGGGCGACCTCTTTTCCGTCCCTGTCCGAAGTATTTGAAAGAGTAAAGCGCACACAGATACCCTTATCCTCTACGGAAAGTTTCAGCTCCCGATAATCAAAGGAAGCATAACTTAACCCATACCCGAAAGGAAAAGCTACCTCTTTGCCCTGCCTGTCGTAACCGCGATACCCGACATCCAATCCTTCCTGATAGCGCGAAACACAAGGATCGCTGTAAGCACCGTAAGAAGTGGAATCTTCCAGACACAACGGGAAAGACTCGGACAATTTTCCGCTGGGATTGACCGCACCCGTAAGAATATCGGCAAGAGCTTCGCCGCCGCCTTCGCCGCAAAAACCTGCCCACACAATCGCGGAAACTTTATCCTTCCATGCGCTTATATCCAAAGCACTGCCCGCAAACAACACCACGACCGTCTTCGCGTTACGGCGCGCCGTTTCCAAAATCATATTTTCCTGTGCGGCAGGCAAGCGCATACTTTCACGATCGCCGCCCTCTCCTTCAATGTCCGAACCCGTCCCCGCACATACGATGGCAACATCGCTTTCCGCCGCGTTCAGCAACGCTTTGTGCGCTTTTTGCCAGTTAGAAGCGATCCCCTTGGGCCAAAATCCCGCTTCGTATTTCACTTCACTGCCCAGCCTCTCGCCGAGAAGTTGCGGAAGATTGAAAAATTTCCCCAGCCATTGTACCATGGCAGATCCGCCGCCGGCCACAAGCCCGCATCTTCCGGGCGCCGCAAATTCCCCGCAAACAGAAAGTTTTATTCCCTTGCAAAGGGGCAAAACACCTTCATTTTTAAGGAGAACCATCCCTTCCTGCGCAATCGTACGCGCGACGGCAAGACGCTCCTGTTTAGTTCTTTTTATCTTTCTGTCCTTACGCATCTCCGCACAACGGTAAACAAGTTTCAGCACACGGGCAGCGCACGCGTCAAGTTCCTCGTCGGACAAAAGCCCCGCTTTATAATCGGAAACAAGAATTTCATAGTTTTTCTGATTGAAAGGAAATTCGATATCCAATCCCGCTTTTGCAGCCGCCGTCCGATTGCGAACCGCTTCCCAGTCGGAATAAATCGCTCCGTCAAAGCCAAACTCCCGACGTAAAATATCGAAGCCCTTTTTATTTTCCGAAGCGTAAATTCCGTTGATGCGATTATAAGAGCACATCGCCGAAACAGGCTTTGCCTTGCAAGCGATCTGAAAAGGTTTCAGATAAATTTCCCGCAAAGTACGCTCGTCTACTTCACTGGACTGTTCGAAACGATTGTATTCAAGATTGTTTGCATAATAGTGTTTGAGGCAAGCTCCCACGCCGCAGCTTTGCAAGCCGTCTATGTATTCGTAAGCGAGCGAGCCGGCAAGGTACGGATCTTCCGAAAAATATTCAAAATTACGCCCATTGAGCGGATTCCGCTTTATGTTCACGCCCGGAGCGAGCAAAATATCCACTTCGCTGTCGATACAATCATCCGCGAGCGATTCGCCCATTGCGCGAGCACAGTCACGGTTCCAGCTATTGGCAAGGATCTGAATGGAAGGATACGCAGTGGACGGAATATCCCGCTTCCATACCCCGTTTTCGTCATACTCGGATTTCCGCACCCCCACCGGCCCGTCAGACACAGTTACCTGCGGAAGTTTTCCGCCGAGAGAATGCGTATGCCAAAACCCTTCGCTGCACAAAAGCCGAAGCTTTTCTTCCGCGGTCAGATCTTTCACTGTCAATTTTTTCATAAACGTACCCCGTAATTTATTTCAAAATCATTTTGTTGCTCTGTTTGAGCAAGGGTGCAAAAATTCCGCCGACCACACTGCGGTTCATGAAATGTACGATATCGCCGCGGCCTGCATAGTACCAGTCACCGAACGGAACACGCGTGGACGATTCACTCAAATACCGCACGACGGGCAAATAAATCTGCTCTGCCTTTTTCTTATCGTCCGTAAGCGCAGCCGCCCACAAGATCCAGTCCGCCTTTGTATAAGTTTCACGCGTATCCAAAGGAACGCCGTAACGTTCGTTCTTTGCAATATAATAGTCCGTTTCCCTCTCACAAACATCCTGCCCGATAAGATCGAACCCGAACAGTTTGTCAAAAAGAATATTGTATTTTATGGAATAGGTGCCCTGCTGCCCATAAGCGAGCGGCATGATCTGATCGCCCACGGATGCCTTGAACTTGTCTGCAAATTCACGCGCGCGTTTTTCATATTCCGCCGCAAGTTCCGCTTTGCCGAGCGCTCTGCACACGATTGCAAAACTCTCGATCCCGACCAGCGCCTTGACGGAAAGGTTGACGTTGCCCGCCAAATGTCCTGCAAAATCGTCGGTACATAACTGATTATCGGGACGAAGTCCGAATTTTTCCAGATACTTCACCCACTTTTTGAGAAGCGGGAAATTTCTCTTTGCCAGCGCTTTATCCGCCCCCGCAACAATCGCCGCCGCCGTCATGATGAGCATATTGCCGCATTCCTCCACCGGCATCTGACAATTCTTGTCATACACGTTGCTTTCGGCCGGACGGATGTACAGCATCTGATTCGTGCGCGGCGACGCCCCGGTGGAAAACATTCCGCAGCAATACTTGTCCTCCCTGTATGCCGTGCCGTACACCTGTCCCGCACACCAAGGATAAGTTCCCAGATCGTGCGGCGCAAAATCATAGTTCCAGACAGGCATCTTCGCAAAATCGTAAATGCCGCGAATCATCGCGTTGACAAGTTCCGGATTGTAAAGCAAAAACAGAGGAATAGAAGGATAACTCACGTCTGCCGTACCGATACAACCGTTTGAATTGTTTTCCTTGGAAAGAAAAAGCAATTCTCCTTTGGAATTCTTCACAAGTTTATGCGCCCCGACCGACTGCCTCAGCGCAGCACACGCAAGAGTATAATACTCTTCGCCCGCTTTTTCGCAATCCTCTTTCAGTTTTGCATCAAAATCCGCGCACTCTTTTAAAATATTATCGTGTTCCTTCCTCGAAAAGTCCATGGCATCGACGATCGTCCTTCCGCCCTCGAAGAAATAACATTTCAGCCATTCCCCGAAATAGAAAATCGACACTTTATCGTCAAATGCAGTCATAAAATACCCTTTCGCCGCTCTGTTCACTCCGAGAATGTACAATCTTTCGCAATCCTTGCGCAGATATTCCGTCTTCCCTTCCGATACGTAAAGATTGATCCCTGCATCGCTGACCAACCAGCTTTCCTCCGCGGCAATA
>USSJ01000186.1 GCA_900557285.1 uncultured Clostridia bacterium
CTCATTACCATACATTTTAATTTAATTTTTTGTCCAAACTTTGGGGTTCACTCCAGCGCTATCTGGGTTGATTTTTATTCTTGTCCCTTTTGTCAATATAGTCTTTGCTTTTTTGTTTTTTTGCTTTTTATGCGTTTTTGCAGCGCCTGCTGTTTGCGTAAAAGCAGGGTTTTTGCCATCGCAATGCCGCGGCCCGATCAAAAGAAAGGCACAGACAAAATGTTCGGGCTCACGCAGCTCTGTACGATACGTCTTATAAACGGAGTTTTGTAATATTTTCAGCGATACGTCCTTCTTTTTTCGGACAAAAAAGCCGACGCATGCAAAACAATTTGCATGCGTCGGCTTTTGTTTTTTTGTCTTTGCGTTTCTTAAATTTTTCTTTGCTTGCAAGGCAACAAAGCCAATCCACGTTCTTTGCGCGGGCAAATTTCACTTATTCGCGGGTAACGCGCGTGCCGCAATACGGGCAAAAGGTTTCCGTGCCGCGGAAGGTGACTTTTGCACCGCAGGCAGGACATTCGCGGGTAAACTCGCGCTCTTCGAGCGCCTTGTTTTCGTTCAGGGCGATCCCGTCCGCTTCGCGCCGATAGCCCGTTATGTACTGTTTTTTGAACAGCACGTCGATCTTGTTGCGCACGTCTTTTTCCGACAGTCCAAGCTGTGCGGCAAGTTCGGGAACGGTATACAGGTGTTCCTTTTCGATGGCGTCCACGATGCGGACGTATTCTTTCTTGCCGCTGTACGCGACCCAACCGATCGGGCATCCGTAAAAGGCGCAGGCAAGGCAGGCGATCCCGATCGCCCACATGGCAGGCTGGCCGATCGCCAATCCCACGCCGAGCAATACGCCCCCCACGGGGAACAATAATGTCAGGATCATCGCCAGTGTAAATGCTTTTTTCACCGCTGCATAAATAGGCTGCATACTTCTCTCCTTCTCGGAAACGTACCGTTCCGATTGTTTCCAGTATAATAAAAATTTACAATTTTGTCAACGGTACGCAAAAATTTATTGTCCGCGATCTCGCTTAACGGGGCGGAGCGGGCATGGCGGCGGCGGCGCTTTAAAAGAGACGAAGCGAAACGATTTGCTGATTTTTAAAAGTTCATTGACAATCGTGCGCAAATATGGTATAGTTTAAGCGATAAAGTCTGAAAGGAAGGTAAGGAAAAATGGGACTTTTAAAAGTGATCGAATGGACGGAAACGAATTCTGACACCATTGTACATAAAGTAGATATGGCGGGGAACACGATCAACCGCGGATCGGTGCTGAACGTACGGGAGAGTCATGTTGCGATTTTCTGTGACAAAGGCAGGATGGCGGACGTATTTTTGCCGGGATATTACAAACTGGACACGGACAGCATACCTGTGCTGACAAGGCTTTTATCGTGGAAATACGGATTTGAGAAGCCGTTCAAATCGGACGTATATTTTGTGAATACGCACCAGTTCACGAATCAGAAGTGGGGGACGTCCTCGCCGATCATGATCCGAGACAAAGATTACGGTGCGGTGCGCGTGCGGGGATTCGGGACGTATGCTTTCCGTGTCAAGGACGCGTTTGTATTCATGAAAGAGCTGTCGGGGACGCTTTCCTCCTATTCGACGCGGGACATTACCGATTATATCCGCAGCATGCTGGTGATGGCCATTTCGGACGCGATGGGCGAAAGCGGCATCTCCGTGGTGGATATGGCCGCCAATCTCATGGAGCTGTCCGACGAGGTCAAAAAATCCCTCGACAAACGCTTCGAGGGGATGGGGCTGGAACTTTGCGATTTCAACTTTGAAAACGTCTCCCTGCCGGCCGAACTCGAAAAGGCGCTGGACGAAAGCACGCGGCTTGGCATGATGCGCAAGAATATCGACGTATATACGCAGCTCGCGCAGGCGGATGCGCTGAAAGAAGCGGCAAAAAATCCGGGCTCTGCGGGCGGCACGATGGGTGCGGGCATCGGCATGGGCATGGGACTCGGGATGGGTCAGATGTTTGCGAACATGAGCCGCAACATGAACCAGCCGCAGCAGGCGGCGCCTGCGGCGCAGCAAGGCGGACGCCACTGCATCCACTGCGGAGCGCAGCTTTCGCCGAACGCGAAATTCTGCCCCGAGTGCGGAAAACCGACCGCATCGGAAGACGTCTGCCCCAAGTGCGGCGCAAAACTTCCCGCGAGCGGCAAATTCTGCCCCGAGTGCGGCGCAAAAATCCGATAACGGGGGATACAAATCATGACGACGGAACAGATCATCATCGTAGTTCTTGCGATTGCGGCGGCGATCCTTTTGATCGCTCTGATCGCGGTTGCCGTCCGATTTTCAAACTATAAAAAACGCGGCAGCGACTATGCCGACCGCGTAAAGATCGTGGACGGGGTACGCTATTCCCGCGACGACGCAGTCACCAAAGACGGCGCCGCAAACGTCACGCTCGCAGAAGGGGATTTCCTTCTCGAACAGGGGAAAACGTACACCGCCGACAAAAAAGGCGGACTGCTGCCCGGAAAATATACGGTGCTGGCGGCAAGCGACGCAACGCACTCTTTCAAGCTGCGCGCGGGCGGGTATGTGCGCGATTATACACATGGCGATACGCTCGTGCTTGCACAGGGGGATACGGTCTGCGCCGTTTCCTGCAACGTGATTCTGCGCTGAACGCGCAAAAGGAGAAAAATTATGAGCAAAAAAATTCTGCCCCGCCTGATCGTCGGGATCTCTTTTCTGGCGGCGGCGATCCTGTTTCTTTTGTCCGAACTCATGCCCGATCGGTTCGGCGGCTTTAATCTCGGCCTGATCTTCTCGGGCGCCAGCGGGCTCGCTCTGCTTCTCGGCGCGCTCTTTACCAAAAATTCGGTCGCCCTCAAAAAGTTACAGCTTTTGCTGAGCGCGATCCTCCTCATCGTCGCCGCTTTATGCCTCGTCTCCGCTCTCGCCCTGCCCGATAACCTCGTTTTGCCCATCATTCTCGTCGTCGCGGCGGCCTTGCTCGTTCTGAGCATCCTCTTTACGGGCGGCAAAAAATGGGACGAAGGCGACAACCACAAGGTCGGTTATAAAAATTACTACCAGCGCAAAGCCGAAGAAGAAAAAAATAAATCCGACGACGAACAATAACTTTTCAAAATACTTTCCGCATCCCGCGGAAAGTATTTTTTTTGCCCCTTTTTTTCGTTTTCTGCACGCCTGCCTTTGACCGAACCTTTTTTAAGAGCTTTTCCCCCGTGCTTTTTTAGTGCGATTGTATGAGGTTTCTCTGTGACGATTCTTTGGAAATTTTTGACGGGCGATTGTGTCAGGCGCTTTTTCGCGGCTCTTTTGACGGATACGTTCCGACCGCTTCGGAGGGCGCATGCCGTTTATCGGGCAGGAAAAAAGTTTTTCCGTAATCGGATGTCACCGTTTGCCGACCGGGCGCATACGATGGTATTGCGTTGTCCGTTATGCG
>USSJ01000187.1 GCA_900557285.1 uncultured Clostridia bacterium
AATCAGTTTTTTTTCTTGGTTTCGTCCCCATTGCCGCTTTGCTGGAACGACGCCAGTTTTTCATCGATATAAGCGTCCAATTTTGTTTTGAATTCTTCCTGGCCTTTCTGCACAAGGGCGCGCGTCTTGTTGCTGTTCGCGACCCACAAAGCGCCCAGAACCGCACCTGCCGCCATTCCTGCAATAAATTTTTCCATACTGTATTTCCTCCGAGCGGACGTGATTCGTCCGTAACCGAAGTATGTGCGGAATCCGTGAGAATATACAGCATATCGAAAATCACGGCAAAAGCGGGTTCCCTTATTTTGCATTCCGATTGGCGGCGAGCATTGCTTTCTTGACGCGGCTGGCGCGGCGGAGAAGTTCGTTTTCTTCCGTCAGGCGGTGCACCGTTTCGCGAAGGCGGGCGTTTTCCTCGCGCAGCGATATGGCGAGCCTGCCGTAAAGCGCGTCGATCTCGGCTTGCAGGCGCTTTTCGAGCAACTTTGCGGGACGGCGGTCGGGCTGTACCGGCACGCCCCATTTTTCTGCCGCCGCGCGCACTTCCTCGGGCTGTTTTTTCAGCATGTTGCGGTACTTATTCTGATACCGCAGCATTTTCTTTTCGTCCCCGCCGCATACGTTTGCGATCGAACGACGTACCGAAAAACCCTTACCCCGCTCCAGCAGGATCTCCTTGAGCATCTCCTGGCGTTCGCTTTCCGTAAAGGGACGAACCTGCTCGGCGTGAAGGTCTTTGCCCTCCAGTACTTTTTGGGCGGGCTCACTCTGCGTTTTCAGAAGTTTATAGTAATAATTGCGGACGCTCCCGCCTGCCCTGCCGTGCTTTTTGCCGTACTCTGAAAACAAAGATGTCAGCGTCTTGCCCTTTTTCTTTCCTTCTGCTATGCTGCGGACCAATTCTTCCGCTTCTTCCCTTGCGTAACCGTTGATCTTTTCCATAAAATTACCTCCCTGGGGTTTGTACTTTTATTGACATACTTTCACTTGTTTATACATAAAAATAACAAAAGACGTCGCAAGCGACGTTGCGGGAGAATCATTATCATGCGGATCTATTTTTCGGCGGCAGTACCGTGCGTACTGCGCGTAGGCGGCGCACCTGCCGGTTTTTTGAGCGGAAACGAACTCTGTGCGGATGTGGACGAACATATTCCTGCGGAATTTATTCCTGTCGACGCGAATTTGCTGCCTCTCACCTTTGTGGCGGGAGAGAGTTTTTTTCAAAAGCCTCCGGCATGTTGCGACATCTTCCGATGCGGCTGTTACAACATGATCTACGCGGCGCGTTTTATCCCGCGCCATGCAGGTTTTGACGGAAAATGCCAGGGACGGGGCGCCGATATGCAGGCAACGGTGTTTGAATGCGGCGGGCCGTTTTTGTGTATTCAGGACAGCGCAGGGTTCGATACTTATCCCCTGCCGCAAAGCGGAGATTACGAGATCGGGGAAAAACAGGTCGGAAACGAAAACTTCTTATGCGTACATGACCCGATCTCTGGATATCTCGGATTTTTCTCGTCCGGAAGAAAGCGCGCCCTGCAACTGAAAGCACATTCCTTTGAATGCGGCGAACGCCTGCGCGTTACGCAGACGTTTTCCGACATTGCATCCCATACCGTGCAGACGGAATACAGCGCGGAAAACGGAGAACTCATCGTGCAGTCGAAAAAAGTTTCCGCACGGGAGAATTTTGATCCCAAAAAGCTGGACTCAAAAATTTTACCGTTTGCTTTTTTTCAGGAAATAGCCGCAGGCGGAAACTTTAGCGCATATCTTGCGCCGGAACTTGCAGAAAAAGCCGAACTCCTTCAGGAATATCTCGGAGAGTTTTGCGCCGCAGCGATCCCCAAAGAAATGTTTTACCGCGTCCACGGAAAAATAAACGGAGTCGGACTCGTTTACCGTCGCACCGAAAATATTTTTGACGTCCGATTCTTTCGGGCAGAAACAGAAAACGGCCTTATCACAAACGTTCTTCCCGTGGAATGATTTCGCTTTTCTATAATATCGTACCTGTCTGTAAATTTTTTGACTTTTTTTTGCATATGCTTTATAATACAGACAGAGGAAAAATTTATGTTTCTGGATATTTACCTTGTTTATTTGATCTCGGGCATTATTCTGCTGCCCTGCATTCTGATTTCCGCATGGGCGAGCGCCAAAGTGCATACCACTTTTTCAAAGTACGACAAAATGCCCACATCCACCGACTGGACAGGCAGCGACACGGCGCGCATGCTCCTGGAAAAAAACAACGTGTACGGAATTACCGTTGCGCGCGGGAAAGGGAGACTGACCGACAATTTCAACCCGAAAACCATGACCGTTACCCTTTCGGAAAGCACCTATGACTCCAATTCCGTTTCTGCGGTCGCCGTGAGCGCACACGAAATCGGCCACGTTGTTCAGCGCGAACACGGGTACCTGTTTTACCGCCTGCGCGGCGCGCTCGTACCCATCACCAATTTCGGTACCATGCTCGCCTTTCCGCTTGTCATCATAGGCGTTCTGATCACATGGGTGGCTTCCGTTACCGAAATCGGAAACATCATCGTGTTTATAGGCGTTTGCCTGTACGGACTTTCCACCCTGTTCTCTCTCGTAACCCTGCCCGTCGAACTCAATGCTTCCGCACGCGCCAAACGCATGCTTGCCGAAACGGGCATCCTCGTTACCAAAGAGGAACAGAAGGCGGCGTCCAAAGTGCTCTCCGCCGCGGCAATGACTTACTTTGCCGCACTGCTCACATCCCTGCTCCTGTTCCTACGTTTCCTGCTCTACGTCTTCATTCTTCTGGGCGGCAGGCGCAGAAACGACTAAGTTGCTGCGAAATTGTGAATCGTTTTTTAAATCTTCTTGGCATAAAACTATTTCCATGTGAAGTCAATTTCGATATTTCACACAATGTATCCGTTCAAAAAAATACGAAACGCCAAAACGCCCGCACGTTATATGTGCGGGCGTTTTAGACGACCATGCCCTTCACCTTCCTGCTGCGTCAATGAACTAATCCTCCGAAAAAGCGGACTATGCGGCAAATCAAAGAATTTATAAAATCCCCGTCCCTGCTTACTTTTCCCAAAATACCTGTTTACGCAGGCAAGGGGCAGACACTTATACGGACTCCATTGAAAAAAGGATAGCCTTCACGCGTTCGCGTGAAGGCTATCCTTTTTATCGGAATGATCCGTTTATTATAAATTCAAGATTTCGGATGCGTTCTCAATATTTGACGACGCTGATCTCTTCGATGATGATCTTTTCGACGGGAACGTTGTACTCTACATCACAACGGCCGTCTGTTGCATACGTATCCATAAGTGTTACGTCTTTCACTTTCGTAAACGTCTCGTTTTCTTCAAGTTCTCCCGTATAGTCGCTGATCGCCGTGATCAGGTTGTTGAGAGCCGTCGTGGACGCGTCATCCGCCAATTCCCCGAATA
>USSJ01000188.1 GCA_900557285.1 uncultured Clostridia bacterium
CTCCCGTAAAAGGACTGCTGCTCATAAGATCTGCACAATACCCGTAAGCGGATACCGTAGCCACATCCGTTTCTCCGCCGCAGATCTTTGCCGCCATCGAAATGGCAGGCGTAAGCTGTTTCTTCCCGCCGAACGGCATATACACGCTGCGTGCTCCGATCGTCGAGTCGAACATCTCCGAAAGGCCTTTCTTCGAGCATACATTTAAGCGGCTGAGCGCCGCCAGCAGATCGTCACGGAATTCTTTGCGTTTAAGATCAAAATACGGAGTAACGTTATCGTCAATTTCCGCCGAAACCACCTGTTTGACACCGTTCGTATCCAGAAAATCACGGGAAATATCGACAATCGCCCTGCCCTTGAACATCATTTTCATACGGCGATCGTCCGTAACGACCGCAACGGGCGTTGCGGCAAGATTCTCTTTCGCCGCCAGACGAATAAATTCGTCTTTGTCCTTTGCATCCACGACAACCGCCATGCGCTCCTGCGATTCGGAAATCGCAAGTTCCGTTCCCGAAAGCCCTTCGTATTTCAAAGGTACTTTATCCAGATCGATCACAAGCCCGTCCGCCAGCTCTCCGATCGCCACCGAAACACCGCCGGCTCCGAAATCGTTGCACTTTTTGATCTTGCGCGTAACGTCTTTATTCAAAAACAATCTCTGCAGTTTGCGCTCCGTAAGAGGATTTCCCTTCTGAACTTCCGCTCCGCACGTTTCCACCGAATGCGAATCGTGCGCCTTGGAAGAACCCGTTGCGCCGCCGCAGCCGTCGCGCCCCGTTTCTCCGCCTAAAAGAATGATGATATCCCCTTTCTTCGGCTTTTCACGATACACCATATCCCTGCTCGCACCGCCCACAACAAATCCCGTTTCCAGGCGTTTCGCTTTATATCCCGCATGGTATACTTCGTCAACGATGCCCGTCGCAAGCCCGATCTGGTTACCGTATGAGGAAAAGCCCGCCGCAGCCGTCTTTGTGATCACGCGCTGCGGAAGTTTCCCGGGCAGCGTATCTTCCAGTTTCTCGCGGGGATCCGCACTGCCCGTAACGCGCATCGCCTGGTACACATATGTCCTTCCCGACAAGGGATCGCGGATCGCACCGCCCAAACACGTCGCAGCTCCGCCGAACGGTTCGATTTCCGTCGGATGGTTGTGCGTCTCATTCTTGAACATGATAAGATATTTTTCTGTCTTCCCGTCGATCTCCGCATCGATACAGATCGAACACGCGTTGATCTCATCCGAAACGTCCAGGTTATCCAGCCTGCCCTCTTTTTTCAGCTTTTTAACCGCAATCGTCGCAATATCCATCAGGCAGGGATATTTATCTTCACGCTTTGCGTTGAATTCATTGAATAAATCTTTGTACAGGCCGTATGCCTTTTCGATATGCGCATTGTTCGAATGAATGGAAATATCCTTAAGTTCCGTTGCAAACGTTGTATGACGGCAGTGATCCGACCAATACGTATCGATCACCTTGACTTCCGTTTCCGTCGGGTTTCTGCCTTCTTTTTTAAAATAATCGCGAACAAATACGAGATCTTCCACGCTCATTGCAAAACCATTCTTTTTATGGTATTGCGCAATGTCGTTTACGGACATATCGATAAAGCCTTCAACTTCCGGGACATCGTGCGTCTGCATTTTCGCACGCGCCAGCGTCTTCGGCTTATCCAGCGATACTTCCGAACTTTCTACCGGGTTGATCAGATGCTTTTTGATCCGCTCCAGTTCCTCATCCGTAACGCCCTTCACGGCAAACACGCGCGCGCATTTGATGAGCGGACGGTTTTTCTGCGTCAGAAGCTGTACGCACTGCGCCGCGCTGTCCGCACGCTGATCATACTGCCCGTCCAGAAAAGCGATCGCAAAGACTTTATAATCTTCATCCAACGCCAATTCTTCCCGATAAACGTTGTCCACGGGAGGCTCGGAAAACACATTCACGATCGCACCTTCCAGCTCCGCTTCGCTGATGCCTTCCACATCATAACGCAGGATCTCGCGAAGATCTTCCACTCCGATCCCCAACTGCGTTTCCAGATCGTCACGTATCTTCTTCGCCTGTAAATTCTCTTTCTTTTCTACATAAATTCTGTATATCATTGCGCTCTTATTCCTCTGCGTTGTATTTGATCCCGATATCTTTCCGGTACTGCATTCCGTCAAAGTGTATCTTTTCAATATTCTTATACGCCTTTGCACGGGCTTCTTTCACCGTTTTCCCCTTTGCACATACGCCGAGTACCCTGCCCCCGTTTGTCTTGAGGACTCCGTTCTCCATTGCCGTTCCCGCATGATACAAAAATACGTCTTTATCCAGATCACCGATCGTGATCTCTTTACCCTTCGCATATTTCTGCGGATAACCGCCGCTCGCAAGCACAACGCACACGCACGCGCCTTCTTCCCATTCGATCCTGACGTCCGCAAGCCGTTCGTCCGTTACCGCCTGAAAAATTTCCATGAGATCCGTCTTCAGCATCGGAAGCACGACCTGCGTTTCCGGATCGCCGAACCGTGAATTGTATTCAACGACCTTCATCCCTTCGGGCGTCCGCATCAGTCCGAAATACAAAACACCTTTGAACGGTCTGCCTTCCGCATTCATCGCCCGAACCGTCGGCAGAAGGATCTTATTCATCACTTCTTCCGCGATCTCTTTTGTGTAGAACGGACAGGGCGTAAACGTACCCATTCCGCCCGTGTTCAGGCCCTTATCGCCGTCCATGGCACGCTTATGATCACAGCTCGGTATCATCGGCACGATCGTCTTGCCGTCCGTAAACGTGAGAACGGACACTTCCTCTCCCGGAGTAAATTCTTTACCCATAAGGAATTCTTCCACGACGACTTTATTGCCCGCCGTTCCGAATGCTTTGTCCAGCATGATCTGCTTCAACCCGTCTTTGGCCTGCTGCAGATTTTCGCAGATGAGCACTCCCTTCCCGAGCGCCAACCCGTCTGCCTTGAGTACCACGGGAAATTTTCCCTTTTCCACGTATGAAAGCGCCTTTTCATAATCGTCGAAAATCTCATACGCAGCCGTCGGAATCCCGTATTTTTTCATCAGGCCTTTTGCAAATGCCTTGCTCGATTCAATTTCCGCCGCCTTCTTATTCGGCCCGAATACGCGATGCCCGCGGCTTTCCAGTTCATCCGCAAGCCCCAAAGCCAACGGATCGTCCGGCGCTATCACCGTATATTCCACGTCTTTATGCGCATCGACCCAGTCGCCGACCGCTTTCAGGTCGCAATAATCCACATTCACGCATTCGGCAAGCTGCGCGATCCCCGCATTGCCTTTCATGCAATAGATCTTACCGACAGACGGACTTTTCGCCAGAGCCGCAACGATCGCATGCTCCCTTCCGCCGTTTCCGATAACCAGTACGTTCATTTTTCTCTCCCGCCGCT
>USSJ01000189.1 GCA_900557285.1 uncultured Clostridia bacterium
GAATGGTTGATTCTTATATTTCGGAATATGTTTCAAAAAATGGCGGAAGCGTGGATTATATCCATGGAGAGCAGGCTCTGGCGCAATTTACGCGGGAGAATCCCGATTATGTCGGGATTTGTCTTCCGAAAATGGATAAGGGTCAATTGTTCGGGCAGGTTCAGCGTTTCGGAAGTTTGCCGCGCAAGACTTTTTCGATGGGTGAAAGTGAAGAGAAAAGATATTACATCGAGGGCAAGGAGATCAGATAAATGAAACCGGTCGTATGCAAATTTGGCGGTTCGTCTTTGGCGGACGGCACAAATATATTGAAAGTCTGTGAGATATTGCGCGGCGATCCTGCGCGTAAATATGCGGTGGTATCGGCGCCCGGCAAGCGCTATTCGGGAGATACAAAAGTAACGGATCTGCTGTATGAATGTTATCGTGAGGCGAAAGAAAAGGGACAGTGTGCAGATACGTTTGCAAAGATCCGCACGCGCTTTACTTCCATTGTGGAAGAGTTGGGGATGAGCGCGTTCGATATCGGCGCGATTCTTAACGATACGGAAAAGGAAATCAACGAAAGAAAGAGTGCGGATTTTACGGCTTCACGCGGTGAATATCTGAATGCCCGGATCATAGCGGCAAAATTGGGTTGGACATTTGTCGACGCCAAGGATATTATTTTCTTCAATGAAAAGGGAGCGTTCGACGAGGAAAAATCTTATCCGGTCATTGCGGCGAAGCTGGAAGCATGCAAGGAGGCGGTGATCCCCGGTTTTTACGGTACGGATCCGAACGGGAATATCAAGACCTTTTCCCGCGGCGGTTCCGATATCAGCGGATCCATTATCGCAAGAGCTGTGAATGCCGATTTGTATGAAAACTGGACGGACGTCAGCGGATTTTTGGCATGCGATCCGCGCATCGTGAACAGCCCCGAACGGATCGAGGTGATTTCGTTCAAGGAATTGCGTGAGCTTTCCTATATGGGAGCAAACGTGTTGCATGCCGATTCCATTTTTCCTGTACGGAAAGGAGATATTCCGATCAAAATCAAGAACACATTCCGCCCGGAAGATCCGGGTACCTTGATTTTACCTTCGAAGAAGTATGTATCCCACGGGAATACGGTTACGGGAATTGCCGGGAAAAAGGATTTTACGGTCATCTATCTTGAAAAATCGATGATGAACGGAGAAATCGGATTTGCCCGCAAAGTTTTGTCCGTTCTGGAAGATCATAAGATCTGCTTTGAGCATATGCCGTCGGGGATCGACACATTATCGCTGGTCATCGAAAGCAAGTATCTTACGGACGGTCTTTTGGAGCAGTTGCTGGAAGAAATTCGCGATGCGGTTCATCCGGATTATGTGCGCGTCTTGGAAAATATCGCACTGGTTGCGACGGTGGGACATGGTATGGCCTCCAGTATCGGTACATCCGCCCGTTTGTTTAAAGCGCTCTCGGATGCAGGGATCAATGTCCGTATGATCGATCAGGGCTCCAGCGAGCTGAATATAATCGTCGGGATCGACAACGATGATTACGAAAAATGTGTCCGCGCCGTTTATCGCGAATTTGTCTCTGACAAAAAGAATTGACGAAAGGATAAAAAGCAGACAGTCTCTTCGGATAACGAAGAGACTGTCTGCTTTTTCACTTTAGGAAGAATAATTTTCTTATCGAGCTCTGCAAAAAAGCGCCGCAAAAAACGGAAACGTTTTTTGCGGCGCTGTGATTGTTTTAAAAAGAAACGAGGCAAAATGGCGCGAAAATGTATTCTGAAAAAGAGTACGGACGAGTTTCAGAGTCGGTTTTCCAATCGGTTGTCTGTCTTTTTGGATGATCGCAGATGGTCGAAAATTTTGATCATGATACCGGTCACCGGGAATGCCAGCAAAACTACGACAATGATATAGAGAATCGAAACAAAATCAGGTTTATAGGGATTGCCGAGGAACATTGTCGGCAAAAGCGTGATGCCGAGAATACAGAGTACGCACATGCCTGCAAAGAGAATTGCGCGGTACATATTGAAGGGTATGCAGACACGATAGAGCATGACAAGTCCTGTAAAGGTAATGATGAGGGTAGAGATTTCCTCGTAATGTTCAGCGAAATACTGCGGCTGCAGATTGGAAAGTATCCGAGTACTTTGAACTGCGAGCACAAGTACAATAGCGCAAGGGAATGCTCGTGATAGTACGGTTGGCAGAAATCTTCCCTGGACGCGGTTCGTGTTCGGTTGGAGAGAAAGGAAGAAGGAAGGTACGCCGATCACGAAAAATTCCAGAAGCATTAAGTTATTTGTTTTAAAAGGATAGAGTTCCCAGCCGATGATCGAGATAATGGCAAAGATGGTTGTGAAAAAGGTTTTCATCAGGTACAGGGAAGAGGAGTTCTGGATGTTGTTTATAACGCGTCTGCCTTCAAAAACCACGCGCGGCATGGACGAAAAATTATTGTCTAAAAGCACAATATGGCTGACATTTTTAGCAGCGTCGCTTCCGGAGGCAACGCTGACGGCGCAATCCGCTTCTTTCATGGCGAGGATATCGTTTACGCCGTCGCCCGTCATGGCGACCGTGTTTCCCTCGGACTTGATGGCTTTGACGAGGATCGCTTTTTGTTCGGGTGTTACCCGTCCGAATACCGTATACTTGTTGGCGACGGAAATAACTTCTTTTTCGTTTAATCCTTCCAAAGAAATATATTTTTCGGCATTGGAAACCCCGACCCGCTTTGCTACTTCTGACACGGTTATAGGATTATCGCCCGAAATCACTTTGATGGCGACGTCGTTGTCTTTAAACCAGCGTATTGTCTGGGCGGCGTCGTCGCGGATGTTATCGGCAATGGATACAATGGCGATGGGTTTGAAAGCTGCGGGCAATTTATCGCCGGTAATTTTCCCTGCTGACAAAGCAACAATGAGGACGCGCAATCCCATGGAAGCGTACTGGTTAATGATTTTATTGATTTTTTCGGGGACGCTGCTCAGTACGAATTCCGGTGCGCCGATCGCGACGGTGCCGATTTCCGCAAACGATACGGCGGAAAGTTTTCTTTTGGAAGAAAAGGGCATGGTAGCGGTAGGAGTCAAAGTTGTATTGTGACCGAAGTAATTATAAAGAGCGATGGAAGTCTGGTTATTGTCCTGCAGGGAATGCAGGCATGAGCCAACGATTTCATTGATGGAAAAATCGGTGGGATTGGACAGGAGCATACAATCGTTGACTTTCATGCGGCCGTCGGTGATCGTACCGGTCTCGTCGAGGCACAGAACGTTGACGCGGGCGAGACCTTCCAGGGAATAGAGATCCTGTACGAGCGTGTTGTGAGTCATGAGGCGGATGATCCCGAGCGTGAGGGCGATACTGGTCAGCAGAAGCATGCCCGAGGGGATCATTCCGATCACGATGGAAACGGTAC
>USSJ01000190.1 GCA_900557285.1 uncultured Clostridia bacterium
CTTTCATGCGCGTGCCGAGCTCGCGCTTTGCATACAGGAATTTATCGAACGGCCATTTCGGAAGTTTGACCACCACATAGTCAAGAGCCGGCTCAAAGCAGGCATACGTCTTGCCCGTTACATCGTTGCGGATCTCGTCCAGCGTATAGCCGAGTGCGATCTTCGTCGCGACCTTTGCGATCGGATACCCCGTCGCCTTGGACGCGAGCGCCGACGAACGCGAAACACGCGGATTCACTTCGATGACCGAATATTCGAATGAATCGGGATTCAACGCAAACTGACAGTTGCAGCCGCCCTCGATCCCCAGTTCCGTAATAATTTTCAAAGACGCCGTACGCAGCATCTGGTATTCTTTGTCCGAAAGAGTCTGGCAAGGCGCCACGACAATGGAATCGCCCGTATGAATACCCACCGGGTCAAAGTTTTCCATCGAGCAGACGGTAAGCACATTCCCGTTTCCGTCGCGCAACACTTCAAACTCGATCTCTTTCCAGCCGTAAATATATTTTTCGACAAGCACCTGCGTGATCGGCGAAAGCATCAACCCGTTATGCGATATGCTGCGCAGTTCCTCTTCGTTGAAAGCAACGCCGCCGCCTGCACCGCCCAACGTGAACGCGGGACGGATGATCACAGGATACCCGATCTTGTTCGCCACCGCCACGCACTCTTCCACCGTATATGCGATATCCGAAGGAACGACAGGCTGACCGATCTTCTGCATCGTCTCCTTAAACAGTTCACGATCTTCCGAACGGTCGATCGCGTCCACTTTCGTTCCGATCAGCTTTACGCCCCACTGATCCAAAAAGCCCTCTTTCGCAAGCTGACAGCCGATCGTAAGCCCCGTCTGTCCGCCAAGGGAAGCAAGCAGACTGTCCGGCCGCTCCTTTTTGATAATACGCTTGATGGATTCCAACGTCAGCGGTTCGAGATAGATCTCGTCCGCAAGCGCTTTGTCCGTCATGATGGTCGCAGGGTTCGAGTTGCAGAGAACCACGTTCACGCCCGCATCTTTCAGCACGCGGCATGCCTGCGCTCCCGCATAGTCAAACTCCGCCGCCTGCCCGATCACGATCGGGCCTGAACCGATAACCAATACTTTCTTTATATCGCTTCTCTTAGGCATTCTTCTTTCCTCCGTCCATCATCGCCATGAATGTGTCAAAAAGCCCCGTCGCATCCTGCGGCCCGCTGCATGCCTCCGGATGGAACTGCACCGTAAATGCGTTCAGCTCCGGATATTCCACACCTTCACAGGTATTGTCGTTCGCATTGATAAAACTCTGTTTGCCTTTCGTGATCGTATCCGCAATCACTTCATAACCGTGGTTCTGGCTGGAAATGTACACGCGGCCCGTATCCAGATTCTTGACCGGCTGATTTACGCCGCGGTGTCCGTATTTCATTTTCTTTGTCTTGCCGCCCATCGCCAAAGCAAACAGCTGATGCCCCAGGCAAATCCCGAAAATCGGCAGTTTGCCCGCAAGTTTGGCTATATTTTCAATGATTTCCGTGTTCTCCGCAGGATCCCCGGGACCGTTCGTCAGCATCAGCCCGTCCGCTTTATACGAAAGGATCTGCTCCGCCGTGTATGTCGAAGGAACGCGGATCACCTTGCACCCGCGCTTGACAAGCTCGCGCGCAATGTTTTCTTTCGCCCCGAAGTCCCAGAGCACCACCGTGCGCTTCGCATCCTTAGTATCGTACACCATCTCACTATCGCAGGTACAGCTTTTCACTGCGTCGCGGATCACAAACTTTTTCACCGCGTCCAGATCCTGCACGGGCTTTGACGAAATTACCGCATTCATGACACCTGATTCACGCACCGTACGCGTAAGCTCGCGCGTGTCGATCCCGTACACCCCGGGAATGTTGTGTTCTTTCAGAAAATCGTCCAGCGTTCCTTCACAGCGGAAATTGGACGGGGTTTTACAATACTCCCGCACGATATACGCCGAAAGATACGGCTTCTTGCTCTCGCAATCCGAATGGATCATGCCGTAGTTTCCGATCAGAGGAAATGTCTGAATGACGATCTGTCCGTAATAACTCGGGTCCGTCAGCGTCTCGATATACCCCGTCATGCCCGTCGTGAACACGAGTTCACCCAGCACGTCCCCGTGCGCACCGAAACGCTTCCCTTCGAATACCTGGCCGTTTTGCAATGTCAAATAAACTTTTTCTTCTTTCATACCGTAAACCCTTGCGACCTTGCGCTTTTATTTCATCAGTTTTACCAACACCGCTTTCTGCGCGTGCAGACGGTTCTCCGCTTCGTCAAAAATTTCCTCCGCATGCGACTCGAACACTTCGTCCGTGATCTCCTCGCCCCTGTGCGCAGGCAGACAATGCAACACCATCGCATCCGTCTTTGCGACCTGCAACAACTGCGCATCGATGCAGTATCCGCGGAATACCTTTTCACGTTCCGCTTTCTCCGCTTCCTGCCCCATCGACGCCCATACGTCCGTATACAGCACGTCCGCATTCGCCGCCGCGACTTTCAGATCGCTCGTCACCGTCAGTTTGCCGTTTTTCTGCGCCCACTCGACGATCAGTGCATCCGGACGGTATGTATCGGGACATGCGATCGAAACTTCCATTCCTGTCTTGATTCCGCCCACGATCAGCGAATTCGCCATATTGTTGCCGTCTCCGACAAAACACAGTTTCAGCCCCTTCAGACTGCCCTTGTATTCCCGGATGGTCATCAGATCCGCCAGCACCTGGCAGGGATGACAATAATCCGTCAATCCGTTGATGATCGGGATCGTACCGTATTTCGCAAGATCTTCCACATCCTGCTGCGCAAACGTACGGATCATGATCCCGTCCAGATACCTCGAAAGCACCCGCGCCGTATCCTTGATCGGCTCGCCTCTGCCAAGCTGAAGATCTCTGTCCGACAGGAACAGGGCATGCCCGCCCAATTCCGTCATCCCGACTTCAAAACTCACGCGCGTACGCGTCGAGGATTTGGAAAAAATCATGCCCAGTTTCTTCCCCTGCAGGTACGGATGCGCAATATGATTTTTCCGCTCATATTTGAGCTGGTCGGCCAGATTCAGTATGCCATAGATCTCTTCCGTCGAAAGATCGGATAACTTTAACAGATGTTTCATTCGGATATCACCTCGTTCAAAATTTGTAACGCAAAATCAATTTCGTCTTTTTTTACCGTCAGCGGCGGCAGCAGCCGCACTTTGTTCTTCGCCGTCAGAACGATCAGGCCGCGGTCTAAACACTTCTCCGCCACTTCCCGCGCAGGTTTCGTCGTTTCCAGCCCGATCATCAACCCAAGTCCCGTTACGGACAACACGTTGCGGATCCTGCCAAGATGCGTGAATAAATACGCGCTCTTGCCC
>USSJ01000191.1 GCA_900557285.1 uncultured Clostridia bacterium
GCCGCCCAGAGCGGATAGTCCGGTGCCGGGATCAGAATCTCATCTCCATTATCCAGAAGTGCCTGCATACAGAGATTGATCAGCTCACTTACACCATTTCCAGTATATATATCATTCATGGAAACATTTGGAATATTACGAAGCTGCGCATACTGCATGATTGCCTTACGTGCAGAAAAGATTCCCTTGGAATCGGAATATCCCTGAGATGTACGGATATTGCTCAGCATATCCAGAATCACTTCCTGAGGAGCTGAGAATCCGAACGGATACGGGTTTCCGATATTCAGTTTCAGAATTTCTTTGCCTTCCTCTTCCATTCTGGCCGCCTCATCAACCACCGGTCCTCTCACATCATACAGTACATTATCGAGCTTTGTTGATTTGTCAAATGTTCTCATTTTTTCACTCCTCTCCGTGAATTTTTTATTCATATCGGTCACTGGAATCCTATATTCAGTAACTCGTATTGTACTATAATCTCACATTCCGCCCAATTTCGCAAGGTAAAATTCTCCACAACTCGTATCATAAAATCATATAAATTATTTTTTAGTATGTCTTAATAAATTTTTTGAAAAAAATTTTTATGAAACCATTTCCATATATCTATTCCATACTTGTCGATCCGCGCTCGACGATCTGAAACCCGAGGCGCACTTCCTGCACCACCGAATCGCCGCCGATCTGTTCCAGAAGAATTCTTGCCGCCTTTCTGCCGCATTCGTTGTAATAAAGGTGAGCGCTCGTCAGAGTCGGCGACGTCACGCGGGAAATCTTTCCGCCCCCCACGCCGACCACGCGAACGTCTTCCGGCACCCGCCTCGCCATGCCTTTCAGGTACAGCAAAGCCCCCGCGGCGATGTGATCGGTCGCACAGAAAAGGCTGTCAATGTCCGGATGGCGCGAAAAAAGTTCCGCCGCCTGTTCGTATCCCGATTGCAGAGAAAACAACGCCGTTTCCCCGTAAGACTCGTCAAAGTGCATCCCGTGCTCCTTCAAAGCCGCCAAAAATCCGCATTTGCGGGCATAGCCTGCCGCTTTATCATCCTCCCTGACCCCGATATATCCGGGAACTTTCCCCTTTTCCAACAGCAATTCCGTCAGCGCGTATGCCGCGCCGTAATCATCATAGTAAACACACGAAAATCCGCTCACTTGCTGCGCCGCCACCACAAAAGGAACGCTCAGTTGAGTAAATACCTCCCGATGCTTCGGCGTGATCACCGTCCCGATCAGTATGATTCCGTCTACCTTATTCCGACTGAATACGTCAAAGTAATTCAGCTCCACACTCTCATTGTTTTCTGTATTCGCCAGCAACAGAAAATACCCCTCCGACGAAAGCACGGAAGAAATCCCCTCTACCATTTCACTGATCGAATCGGAATTGATCTTGGGAAGAATCACTCCGATCTGCCCTGTCTTTTTCGTGCGCAGCGTCTGCGCCTGCGCCAACGGACGATACCCCGTCTTGCGGATCACTTCCCCGATCCGCTCCTTTTTCTCCCCACCGACATAGCCGCCGTTCAGATACCTCGATACCGTCGTCCGCGATACTCCCGCCATCTTCGCAATTTCATCGATGTTCATAATATCACCTTTCGCTTTTCTCTGTAAAATTATTCTACCACGCCCGTTTTTTTCTGTCAAGACCTTATATGAAATCAATTCCACATTTTTTACAAATCTCACGTTCGCAATGAAAACAGGGCGGCCGCCCGCATAATTTTGCAGGCGGCCGCTTCGTATTTTGCTTAAAAAAGTCCCGCGAAAACTATTTTCCGCAGGACTTTTTAACGTTGTTTATGTCTGAATTTGTATCTGCTCTGCCGACAAAAACAAAAAACTGTTTTTGATCGGACTTCTTATTTGAATAGAAATCACTATTTATCTCAGAGGACATCAAACGGATATTAAAACAAACCGCTTCTCTGAACAGTTCTCAAGCACAGCGCCGCTTGCTCAACCGAAAAGTTTTTTATTCAGATACGGACTCCGTTTTCCGTCAGACGGTCCTGAAGCTTCACAATGTCGGCATCGGAAAAGTCCGAAAACATGGCGGCCGCCGTGCCCGCCGCCTCCCCCGAAACGGCACAAACCGGAATAACTCTCGTTACGTCCCACATTTCGTCTGTCACGGAAATACAGCGCCCCGCACAGAGCAGATTATCCACATTCTTGCCTGTGAGCACGGAAAAAGGCAATTCATAGGCCGGGCCGCGCTTGCGCCAATCGCCGAATTGCCCCACCGAATCGGCAAAATGTTTATGCATTTCCGTAACGTCCATGACATATCTGCCGTCCAGCCGGCGGGTCATGCGCACCTGCGGTATTGTCGGCAAACAGACGGGCATATATGCGGAATATTTTTTTCGGCTCTGAAGAATGTGCTCCAGCGTTTTGTCGTGCGAAAGCATCATCATTTCACTCAATTCCTGCCCATCAAGACCGAGAAAACGCCGCACGGTCAAGGGCTGTTCCTCCTGCCCCGTCTTATCCTCTTCCGCTTTGTCGCATGTCCCCAGCGGATACAGGCGCACCTTTTCGCCGTCGCTCGCGTAATACCATGCGGCGAGTAAATTCCCGCGGCTGTGCAGCGCGGTGTCTTCTCCCGACATTTTGCACACGTCGGCGTCGCCCGTACAGTCGATCACGGATCCATTCACCTCAATCGCGTATCTTCCGCTCTTATTTTCCACGATCACCGCATCGATGTTCCGCCCGCTTTTATGTACCGAAGCCACCGTCGTTCCGTAAAGTATTCTTACCCCGCTTTTACGCAGAAGCTCTTCCGCGGCAAGCGCAAACAAATGCGGATTAAAATCCACGACGTACCGCTGCTTTTTTCTCTCCTCGATCGAAGAATCGCGCAGCCATGCCTCAGGCAGAGGCCCCGGCGCGCCGTAACGGACGGATAATTTCAACAATTCCTCCGCAATACCGAACGACAATTGATGTCCCATTCCGTCACACAAAGGAAGATAGATCGTTACCAAGCCCAGTGTGCTTAAGCCGCCCGGCATAAACTCTTTTTCCACAAGCAGCACGTCGGCACCGCCGCGCGCTGCCGCCAACGCCGCCGCGATCCCCGCAACGCCGCCGCCTGCGACCAAAACCTGGCAAACGGTACGAACTTGCGTATTTAACTCTTCCCGGATCGTTTCCATATCAAAAAAATCTCCTTACCTGTCCTTTCTTACTGTTTTTGATAATCTGTATGACTTCGGCAAGGTTTGCCGACCGTTACGCTTTCAAAAGCGATTATCAAAGCTGAATGCCTTCATTTTTGCGAAGTTCGGCGGGTGTGATCTGGTATCTGTCCCTGAATTTTTTATAAAAATGGCTGATCGAACTGTACCC
>USSJ01000192.1 GCA_900557285.1 uncultured Clostridia bacterium
ATCGGGCAGGGCTGGGACGCAATTTGCGTCCCAGCCCTGCCTTTTTTTGGCGCGTTTTTTCAGAATGCGGGATAAAAAACAAGAGTCTGAAGGGGGGATCGCGTCGGAACCCTTGCGGATTTTCATCAAAATATGTCTGATTTTCAACAGTATTTCCCGAAAATTGCGGCTGAAAACTTGAAAATAGGGGCGGTATGTGGTATACTTTTTTAAAAGGCAGCAAAGTTCTTGCTTTGCAATAAAAAATATGGAGTTTTTTATGGTTTTTCAGCTCAATGCGGCGCAATTTGATAAGAACGCCCCTGTTCTGTATGTCATTGTGGCGCTGATCCTTGCAGTGGTTGTGGCACAGGCGGTATTTTTTCTTGTACGCGCCTATCGCCGCGGCGTGAAGATCGGGATGTCCAAAGCGGTCCTCAACAAGACCATGGTCCGCGCGGGCATCTTTACGGTAGCGCCGGCGGTTGCGATCCTTGTCGGGATCGTGGCGCTCTCGCAGAAACTCGGAATCCCGCTGCCGTGGCTGCGGCTGTCGGTGATCGGCAGTTTCAGTTACGAAACCATCGCCGCCAACATTTTCCCCGATAACGTTACGGATGCGACGATCTATGTTACCGTGGCGCTGGTCATGACCTGCGGCATGCTCGTATCCATGTTCCTGCCTCTGATCACGGGGAAAAAGATCCAGCGCGGTCTGATGCGTATGCGTCAGCGCGATAAAAAATGGGGCGAAATATTTATGACGGCGCTGTTTCTGGGCATGATCTCCGCGTTTCTCGGCTATATTTTCGGCGGCGTGGGGGAAGGGTCGCACGGCTGGATACCCGTGCTGGTGTTTTTTGTTTCCGCCATCGTCATGGCGCTCTGCGGCTTGCTGCTGAAAGTGACAAAATGGCGCTGGATCAACGATTACGCGCTTCCGTTTTGTATTATCGTGGGCATGGCTTCTGCGGTTCCCATTACCATGCTTTTGGGCTGAGGAGGTAAGACTCTATGAAAAATATTCGTTCGTTTGATGACAATACGCATCTGTTCGGCAGGATCTGGGGCGTTGTGGCGGCTGTTTTGATTTTATCTTATCCGTTTATCTGTATGGCGATTTTCGGTGTCGGCGTCAATTGGAAAGTATTTGCGTCGGGCATTTCCATCATAGTAATGTATTGTGCGGTCGGAGCTGTGGAAACTTTTACCTATTCGCCTATGCTTGGTTCGGGCGGTACGTATCTGGGTTTTGTAACGGGGAATCTTTCCAATTTAAAAGTTCCGTGCGCGCTCAACTGCATGGAACAGGCGGGCGTGGAAAAAGGCACAGAGGAAGCGGAAATTATTTCAACGATCTCCATTGCGATTTCTTCCATCGTAACGATGGTTATCCTGATTTTGGGTGTGGTGTTGATCAGTTTTCTGACGCCTGTCTTTGAAAATGAAAAACTTGCTCCTGCGTTCGATAATGTTCTTCCCGCGCTGTTCGGCGGAATGGCGGTCGTTTATATTTCCAAAAACTGGAAAATTTCGGTGATCCCTTGCGTTTTGATGCTGTTGGTCTTTATTATTTCTTCCTATGCGACAGGCAGCGGAGATCTTGCAGGCACGCTGATCGGGGTGATGGTGCCTGTCGGCGTGGTCGTAACGGTGGGATCGGCGCGCGTGATGTACAAAAAAGGCTGGCTGGGAGAGTGCGGAATCAATTCTGCGGATGCAGCCGGCTCCGACACATTTGATCACCAAAGCGGGAACGTTTCGAAAACGACGGATTCCGCGGCGGAGGATGCGAAAATAACGTCTGATCCGGAGGATCGCAAATAATGGAATGGTACGTGTGGCTGATCGTCGCACTTGTTGCGGCGTTGATTGTTTTCCTGGCGGCAGTCATCGGGAGGACTTTGGCGTTTCGTCCTAAAAAAGAGGAAACGTATCCCGATTTTCCTGTGCATTGTGATGAGAAAAAGGCGATTTCCGATCTTGCGGAAATGGTGCGCTGCAGGACGGTTTCCGATACGGATGAGAGCAAGGAAGAGGAAGAAGAGTTTGCAAAATTTGAAAAGCTGCTTCAAGAACGCTTTCCGAATATTTATCGCGTGTGCGAATTTCAAAAATTGAGCAAACGCTCGCTTTTGTTCCGCTGGAAGGGGAAAGATTCAACCGTCAGCCGTGTTCTGATGGCACACTATGATGTGGTATCCGTGGAGCAGTCGCTTTGGAAAAAGCCTGCTTTTGACGGGATCGTGGAAAACGGCGTGCTTTGGGGACGGGGAACGTTGGACACGAAAGGTACGCTCAACGGTGTGATGCAGGCGGCGGAACAGCTGATCGCGGAAGGCTTTGTGCCGCAGAATGACGTATATCTTGCTTTTTCGGGAAACGAAGAAACAAACGGATACGGGGCGCCGACGATCGTGAAGTATTTTCAGGAAAAAGGGATCCGTCCCGCGTTGGTGTGCGATGAAGGCGGAGCGGTGGTGGACAAGGTGTTCCCCGGAGTTTCGGCGCCGTGCGCGCTGATCGGGATCGCGGAAAAGGGGCTTTGCAATATTCGTTTCTCGGTAGAAGGCAAGGGCGGGCATGCGAGTGCTCCTCCGGCGCATACGGCGGTGGGCAAGCTCAGCAAGGCCTGCGCCGCCGTGGAGAATCATCCCTTCCCTGCACGGCTTTCCAAACCTGCAAAAGAGCTGTTCGATACGCTCGGAAGGCGTTCGACCTTTTTGTATCGGATGATCTTTTCCAATCTCGGTTTGTTCCGCGGGGCATTGGACAAGATCTGTAAAAAGAGCGGAGGCGAGCTCAATGCTCTCATGCGTACGACGGTCGCCTTTACGCAGATGAGCGGCAGTAAGGGCATGAACGTTCTTCCGCCGCATGCCGAAATGGTGGCAAATCTTCGCATCATGTGCGGGGAAAATGTGCAAAGCTGCGTGAAATATCTCACTGAAGTGATCGCCGACGACGAAATCAAAACAGAAGTCGTGTACGGGATGGATCCTTCCAATATTTCTCAAACGCAGGGCGAGGCATGGCTCATGATGAAACGGGCGGTTTCGCAGACGTGGAAGGATGCGCTCGTAGCGCCTTATCTGATGCTCGCATGCAGCGATTCGCGCCATTACAGCAAAATTTCCGATCACGTATACCGCTTTTCGGCGATGGCGCTGTCCAAAGAAGAACGGGCAAGCATTCACGGGAACGATGAACGCATTCCTCTGGAAAAAATTGTCCGTACGGTGGAATTTTATCTGCGCCTGCTCTGTCAGTTTTGAGCAAATAGTTTGTAAAAAGCCATCCGAGCAAAGGCGGCAGACAGCGCGGGGCTGGAGCGTCGGAATATAAAAAATTTATGCGGAAAAGTCCC
>USSJ01000193.1 GCA_900557285.1 uncultured Clostridia bacterium
TTCACCTGCTCATCGCTGTTGGAAAGCAGGTACCCCAAATGCGTGAAATAGTCGTTGAAATCCGCGAAATCATCCCGCCACGGCATATGCTCCGAAAAGCAGGGCGGATGATCGTATTTGCCCTGTTCCGCAAGGGAGTAGGAATACAGGTGATGACACATCATCGTGACGCCGCGCACAAACTGTCCGTCGCCGATCGCACGCAGACGCCGCGGCGGCGCATCGTACCCGCTGCACCCGAACGTCTCGGTCAGCGCCTGGCGCTTGCCGAGCTGCTCGCGCGCACTGCCCAGCTGCTTCGCCGAAAGCCGCGCCGAAAAATTATCCGCCAGATCGTCGATCGCGGGGATCGTTTCATACTCGTACGTTTCCGTAACGCCCGCGCCGCCCCACATCTGCGTGAACAGCCAGCTTTCTTCCACACTGTGCCCCGTCAGGGCGCATCCGTGCCCTTCGCACCAGTCATACAGCCTCTTGTAATAATTGCGGACGTATGCGCCGTGGATCAGCTTATAATAGCGTTCGCGGAATTCGTAATCCGCTTCCCCGTCAAAAAACAGATGAATCAGCCCGTCGCGAAGGTCTTCCCCGTACAGCGCCCTGTATTCGTCGTCCAAAACCACCGAATACGGCGTCGCATACCGATAATACTGCGGCTCGTCCGTGAAAAATCCCGCAAATTCCTTGCCGAATCTGTCCGCAAACCGCTCGTAATATTTCTCATACGTCAACGCGATGAACTGATCCATCACCGCAGGATTGAGAATGTCCGTGTTCGCGGGCGAATAGTTCAGCCGCACCGCGTACACTTTCTGCCCCTTCGCCTCTTCCGCCGAACGGATGCGCTCGAAACCGCCCTCTTTGGACACGAAACACGCCATCGCTTCGCCGTCAAAGCCTTCTTCCAGCGTCAGATACGTCGCCAGATTCTTTTTGTCTTTGAGAAGTTCCCCGCCGACAAATCCGCTCGGCCAGCCGTTTTCGTCGTATACCCACGCGCGCATATTCAGTTCTTCGCCTTGTCCAGGCACGCCTCTATGCACGCGAACCACTTCTCGCCCAGATACGGCGTTTTCAGCCCCGTCCGCGCGTGCATGATGAACCCGCCCAGATGCCGCTTTTTCATCGCTTCAATCTGCTTCAAAAGTTCATCGATTTCCAGTTCGTTATTCCAGCTCCAGAACGGGATCCCCGCATAATCCCTCAGCTCAGCATTTTTCAATTCTTCAATGATGTCTTTCATTCCGCACCTATTTTTATCTCTTCAGTCATTTTCCGCCTTCGGACACAGTTTCCGCAAACGCATGCGCCCGACCTTTCCCTCGGGTAAATATTCCCGTGCCGACGGCTGCCTTTCAGGCAAAACGCCGCGGAGCGCCGCAAAAATGCGGCGCTCCGCGGCGGCTTACGCAACGTTTTTTGCCGCGCAAACAACGCTCCCCGTTGCGGCGCCCTATTTAATATTGTCGGGTTTGTCTTCCAGCTTCAAATCGTAATCGCCCAGTTTTTTCACCTTGAAGCCGTTCTTTTTATATTCTTCGTAGTTGAACGCTTCCAGCTCGTCGATCGCCAGCTTGTGGAATTCATAGAAATTGTGCCACCATTCGTAACCCGAACCCAGATGCGCGTTCAGATACGCGTCCACGATATCCTTTGCCATCTGCGGCGCGACATAGAACGCACCCATCGCCAGTACGTTGACGCCGTTGCCCGTGATCGCGCGCAATGCCGCCGGAACGCTCTCCACCACGCCTGCATGCACGTGCGGGCATTTGCTCGCCGCAATATGGATGCCCATGCCCGTTCCGCAGAAGATCAGCGCACGTTCAAATTCGCCTTCCGCGATCATGCTCCCGACGCGAAGCCCCACGCGATGGAACATCAGATCGGTATCTTTCGGATCGCTGTCCTTTTTCACACCGACGTCCGTAACCTTCCAGCCCTTCGACGTCAGATATTCCACAACCACTTCTTTCAAAGGAAATCCGGCAAAATCTGCGCCGACCAGGATCTCTTTGTCTGCAATTTTTTTCATTTTTTTCTGCTCCTTTTTTTATTTTTATCCACAAAGGGCATTGCGTCCGCCTGTGCGGCGCTCAAGCCCTGCGTTTCCCGTTTCTGTTTTGTTCTCGCGGTTTTCATCCTCTCCGTCTGAAAAAATCCGTACTGCCCCGCGCAATGAATTTTGCATGCAGATCCGTATCTTCTTCCGATCCGATCCCCGCAATATAATTGATATACAGCCGCGCTTCTTTCTCCGTATCCGTCGCCACCGTCGACAATCCCGGATCAAACGCTTCCGCCAGCCGAATATTGTCAAAGCCAACGACCGCCGCATCCTGCGGTACCCGCTTGCCTGCCTTTTTCCATGCGTTCATGAATCCCAGCGCCATCATGTCGTTGATACAAAACACGGCATCAAATTTCCTGCCTTCTTTGATCAGCTTCTTTGCCGCATCCTGCCCCACCGCATAAGCGTCCCGTCGCGGATAATCCCCGTACAGAATATCTTCCGCCTGCGGCACTCGCCCGTGCTCTGCCATGTATTTTCTGAAAAAAGGGATCCGCTGATCGTCCGCGGCAAAATCTTCCGTGATCCCCGCTATAAACAAAATTTTTTCCGCGCCGCGCGAAAAAAGTAACCTGAGCGCTTCCCGGATCGCCCCGTCATACGAAAGCGACATTTGAAAATCTGTCTTTCCGCCGTCCGCCCGGATCAGCTTCGCCCCGATCTCCTGCAAATACGCTTTGTACCGCGACGGAAAAGACGACGAGTAATTCACAACGCCCGCGACCCGATTCGAGATCACTTCTTCCAGCACCCCCGACATCTCCTCTCCGTATGCCTTGAATACCGAAATCACGTAATTGTATTTCTTCGCCTGCTCGATCATCGCTTCCACAACCTGCAGATAATACGGATTGGAAAGCTCCGGCACTATGATCGCGATCCTGTTGCTCTTGCGGCTGACCAGACCCGACGCGATACGATTGGGAATATACCCCGTCTCTTCGATCACCTTCTGCACCCGCCTGCGCGTCTCTTCCGCTACATATCCTTTCCCGCTCACGACGCGCGTCACCGTCATGGAAGATACCCCCGCAAGTCGGGCTACCTCTTTCCTGTCTACCATTTTCCTGCTCTCTCACCCCCTTGCCGTTCTTCCCTTTTTTCTCCGTATGTTCACGAGAACATAATAGCACCGTATCGCCCGCTTGTCAATCCTTTTTTCAAAATTTTCTCGGGATATACGGCTCCTTTTTAAATCTCTGCTCTTTCCCGCCGCACGGCGGCTTTGCGGCATTGCCTCTTACTCTCCCTTCCGATCGCACGCCCTGT
>USSJ01000194.1 GCA_900557285.1 uncultured Clostridia bacterium
GGCTGCGAAAGTCTGAAAAGCGTTTCCCTGCCAACAGAACTCAGTTCGCTTGGAACAGCCGCATTTTCAGGGTGCGTAAATATTACTGAAATACGATTTGCAAGGAAAATTTCTGACATCGGCGATCAGGCTTTTTATGGCTGCAATAGTCTCTTGGATTTTATCGTAGACGCCACGAATCCTTTTTATAAAGATAAAGATGGCGTGCTCATTCATAAAAAAAACACACTTGTATCTTTCCCAGCCGGGCGTTGCGGTTCTTACCGGATCCCGACAGAAATAACCAAAATCGGTGACTACGCCTTTGCAGAATGCAAAAATCTTACCGAATTGGATCTTAATAGCGTAACGGAAATCGGCGCTCACGCATTTCAGTCTTCCGGCCTAACTTCCGTTCTTTTGCCGGTTTCTGTTCAAACTCTCGGTGAATATGCCTTCTATCAGTGCTCTGCCCTGAAAACAGCAGATATCGGCACAATACCTTCCCTCCCCGAATCTGTTTTCCGTAACTGTACATCGCTGACTGATTTACAACTTAATTCCGTCTGCTCAATCAATAATCAGGCTTTTGAAGACTGCACGTCTTTGAAAAATATATTTTTACCGGAAAGCCTTTCACAAATAGGAAATTTCGTCTTTTCTGGTTGCGCCAATTTAAATGATATCACAGTCAGCGCCTCCAACTATACCTTCCGCGATGAAAACGGAGTACTTTTAAATGCAGAAGGCAATAAAATTATCACTTTTCCCTGCGGCAGAACCGGTTCTTATATTGTTCCCGACGGCATAAAAGATATAAACGCTTTTGCATTTTTCGGCTGTTCATTGGAAGAAATCGATTTTTCCGACGTTGCTTCCATTGGCAGAAGCGCTTTTGCCGACTGTTCTTTCTTAAAAAACGTTACATTTTCCGATAACCTGCAAACTATCGGTGAAGGCGCATTTGACGGTTGCTCTTCTTTAACTATAATCGAGCTTCCGTCCGGTATCACAGAAATCAGACAACTTACTTTCCGCAACTGCTCTTCCCTTTCACAGATCACCCTATCCCAAAACCTGATAAGCATCGGTCAAATGGCGTTCACTGATTGTACTTCTCTGAAAAATATTGCACTGCCTGCCAGCCTGCAATACGTTGATTTTGCAGCTTTTGCAGGTTGTCTTTCACTATCTATACATTTTTCAGGAAGTACAGCAGACTGGGAACCCGGGTGGAACCCTGATAATTGTCCTGTTATAGTTTAATTTCAGCAATGAAAGGCAACAAATTTCCCCGCTCTGTAAAATCATTTTATAGCGTATGTACTCTGTTCCGATAAGCAGGAAAAATCTTTTCACCAAATGGATCTCTTTCCAATTAAATTATTCGCGGTTTTACTCAATGAACATCCATCGGACATGCCGATGGATGTTCATTTTCGGACGATTAACCCTAATACTGCCTTCGGCGCACACAATTCCAAAATTTTGTCCTGATCTTCAGGTACTGCTCTCCATAGAAAACACCTTTCCGCCGTATTCCGTCGCAAATATTATAGGATACTTAGCCGCAGGTTTCAACATTCAAAAAGCCCGGCGATGACCGCCGGGCATAAAATTTATACTTTCCAACTATAAAAAACTTATTTTAAAAAATTTCACAACAGGCTGATTTACAACGCGGCATCGCCATGTATGGCGATGCCGCATACTTTAATCGGCTATTGCGAGCTTCTGACCGTCCAACTGCCGGCTGAGCTTTTATCCAGATAATAATTCCCCGCCAGAATATTCTGCTCGCTGTAATTTCCGCCGATGGGAAAATTCTGACCCGCCCGAATAAATGTCCCGCCATAGAGCTGCACATTTCCGCTGTTCGGCCGGACCTCGAAATACAGCCCGGAACGGACCGATCCCTGAAACGTACCGCCGCGGATCGTCAATTGCGCATTCGGATTGCTGTACCAGATACCGTCGTACGAACCGGAAGCACCCGTACTTTTGAAGCTGCCTCCCGTAATTTCGATCTTTACGGATGCCCTTCTGTTTTCCACGGCAATGCCGCAGGCCACACCCGATACATTGATATCGCTGCCCGCACCGTTTTCACCGCCGTAAGGCGCAAACAGAACATCGGCATACTCGAAAAGGCTGAATCCCGCCTGCCCTCCGACCGAAAACGTACCGCCGTATATATTGGCATCGGCCATGGCTCCCGTCTCGAGATTTCCCATTATAAACGCGCCGCTTCCGGCACCGTTTTCCAATCCGAACGTGCCGCCGTAGATATTTGCCGTCCCACCGTACATCTTGAAACTGTACGATGCCGCAGGGCCGGCTATATTGCTGCCGTTGTAAGAATAGTTATCTTTTCCGACATACGTGCCGCCATATACGTTTACTACGCCGCTTTTGACCAGGATCCCCTCTCCCTGCACCGAACTGTAATTTCCGCCGTTGAGCGTAAGGTTTCCGCCGTTCACTTCAACCGCATGCCCGCCGGTCTTGCTCTGCCTGTAAGACCAGTTACCCGCCGCATTCTCGATCGGTATGTATTCCTCACCGCTCTCATACAATTCGCCCCCCGTGGAACGGATCGTAAGCGAATCAGATCCCGTCTCGCCCAACGTGACCCTGTCCGTATCCCCCGACACACTGACGTATACGCCTCCGCCCACAGAATTGGAGATCTCGCCGCGCAAAATACTGACGTTAGCCGCCGCACGGTCGATCGATTTCACGCGGACGGCATAACTCCTCACAACAAACTCCCTGTACAGAGAACTCCCGTTGGTGCCGTCATACTGTTCCTCGTTTTCCGTGCCGGTATGCGCAACGTCAAAAACTCCGTCGGCGATCAAAGAACCGCCTTCCACAAATACGCCGTCATAAGAATACGGCGCACTGTTTCCTCCCCAAGAACACGACGCGTCGATCTTGCTGGTAATCTTTACGCTCGATCCTTCCCCAAAGCTGAGATTTCCGCCGTTGACATAGATCGCCGTTCCCCTCGTCGCATTCAGCGTCAACGTTTGACTGACCGTCACGTTGCCGCCTTGCGCGGTAATGCCGAGACTGTCCGTGTTGATCGTCGCCGTACCCAAAGAAATGTTTCCGTGCTGGGTACTCAACGCCGTTACCGAGAGTTCCTTGACGTCTCCCGAAATAATGTCGACGTCGAGTGCCGATGCAAGAATATTATTTCCCTCCTGAGCCGCCGCAGCATCCTGTACCGCCATGACCCCGCTTGCAGACGCTCCGAACAGCGCTACATAAGCGCTTTCAAGCTCAATCGTACCGTCGGAGGCATAGATCCCGTAACTTTCCGATGCATGACTCGCGGAAACAAG
>USSJ01000195.1 GCA_900557285.1 uncultured Clostridia bacterium
GGGGCGAATATCTGGTGCGGGGCGTGTATACGCGGCGATATAGCACCTGTGAAGATCGGGCGGAATACGAACGTGCAGGACAATGCCACGATTCATGTCGGATATAACAGTCCTGCGATACTGGGAGAGAACGTGACGGTGGGGCATAATGCCGTTGTGCACGGATGCACGATCGGAGACAATGTGATCGTGGGTATGGGCAGCATTGTCCTGGACGGGGCGAAAGTCGGAGCAAACAGCATTATAGGCGCGGGAACGTTGATCCCCGGCGGGAAGGAGATCCCTGAAAACAGCGTTGTGGTCGGGAATCCTTATCGCATTTTGCGTACGAGCACGGAAGCGGACAAAAGGAACATTGCGATGAATGCGAAGGAGTACCTTTTGCTTGCGGAAGCGTATCGGCAGGGCGGCGAAGGGCAAAAGTGAAGCCGCGCCGGCGGAAATTATGATAATCGGGTAAAAATCCGTAAAAATAAACAATTTACACTTGACTAAATTTCCGAACTTTATTATAATTATTAAGTATATTTCTTTTGATCGGACAACCGCTGCGCGGACAAGGACGCAGCGGCAAATGTTTGGTTTGTTTGGGAAGAAAACACTTTTTTAGTTGCAGGAGGAGGCAATGGGCAAGAAGAAATCGGTGGTACTGATTATTCTGATAACCATCGTGCTGGTGGGGCTTTTGTTTATAAGCGTAACGCCGACGTTCCCGGTTAAGTCGCCTTATAATTTCAGGTCTTTGCTGAGCATTGTGGATCTGGGATCGGATCTGGGCGGCGGTTATTCGGTGGTATACTATCCGGAAGGGGTCATATCGGCGGAACAGTACGAGGGGAAAGTAGCGCAGTACGAAGAGCTGAAAGGTACGGAAGATGAGATTTCGGATCCTTCCGGAGAATATGTGGCGCATGGCGGAGTGTATCTTTCGCAGGAGATTATGGAAGGGAATGAAGTTTCGGAAACCTTTCTTGCGGAATTTGACAGCGCGTATGCGGCGGTAAGATCCCGTTTTGAAGGAAAGAATTTCACGGAATATTCGGTGAAGCTGCAGGACGATTATACGATTGTCGTAAATATACCGGATGTTTCGGAAAAGGAATCCGTATCCACACTGTTCAACTCCTTCTCCTATAGCGGTAGTCTGCTGTTTACGGACGATGCCGGGCATGAAATGGCAGGTACTTCTGAAAACATCAAGAGTGCGGGAGTGATCGGTTCCGGTGACAGCGGCTATGCGATTGTGATCAACTTTACGAAAGCGGGCAGAGCGGCGTTCAGTGAAATGACGGGTGCGATGGTCAATTCTTCATCGGACAGTTCGAGTTCTTCGAGCGCTACGATGTATATCCGTGTCGGCGATAACAATCTCGTATCGAACGGAATATCTGTTACTTCGCAATTGGATCAGGATTCGATCTATATCAGCGGGTCCTATTCTACGCGTGAATCAGCGGAAACGGTAGCCTGCATGATCAATTCGGTTCTGAATGAAGATGCGATCTTTACCCGGCCTTTGACGGTGGGCGAGATTTATTCTTACGGACCTACCATGGGTGAGAATGCGGCGCTGATCATGGCATGTGTGGTCGGGGTTGCGATTTTGGCAATGATCGTTGTGTCGCTGGTGCGGTACAAAGGCATGGGGCTGGCACACGTGTTCGGGTTCCTGACATATGCTCTTGCGTTGATTCTTTGCATCTCACTGATCGACGGGATCATCGTGAACATAGCAGGGCTGCTGGCGATCGTGCTTTCGGCGGCGGTCATGTGCGCTTTCAACTATTATGCGTTCCGGAACATCCGTGACGAATTTGATACGGGCAAGACGCTGACGGCGGCGATCAAATCCGGGTATAAGAAGAGCCTGGCGCTGACGATCGACGCGCACATTGTTTTGTTCCTCGCGTCGCTCGTGATTTATCTGATCGCACTCGGATCGGCGCAGTATATGGCTTTGATCTTCATGCTCGGTACGGTTTTGTCTGCGGCATGCACATTGGCGGTCACGCGTTTCTATTTCTATATGTTCCTTGCTCAGCCGAAAAATAAAATAGCGTTCTGCAATTTCAAACGGGAGGAAACGGAAGATGAGTAAGTTGCTTTCCAAAAAAGGCCTGTTTCTTTGCATGGCGATCGCTCTTGCCGTCATCATTGCGGGCGCATTTATCGTCGGCTTTGTCGGATTCAATGCCGATTCCACGCAGAAGAATTTCACTTCGGTGGAGATTTCGGATTTTGCATATTCGTCGCACAATGAAACGGTGCAGAACGAATTGTATGATTTGTGCAAAAGCGAGATCGGGAACAAATATACGATTACCGATTATACGCTTTTGGAAGGTCAGACAGGCGGAGCTGTCTTGCAGTTTGTGGTAAGCGGTACGCCGGACGCGGCTTTCTGTGCTTCGCTCAAGGATGCGATCGTTGCAAAAAATATAGAAGGCGTCAGCAGCGAACTCGTTACAGTTTCTTTCCATACCTTGGAAAATGCGCCTTACTACAATTATATCTGGCGCACGGCAGTGGCGGCGGCAGTTGTGGCTGTGATCCTGTTTGCGTATGTTGCGGTACGTTTCCGTTTGGGGATGGGTGTCGCTGCGCTGATCGCAGCGGTTCAGGACGTATTGGTCATGCTGGCACTGACAGCGATCTTCCGTATCCCTTCGGGGGTAGCTCTCGCGGGAGTGGCGGCGTTCGGTTTGCTGTTGTCTGCGGTCGTGAACATGTTTGTGTTCGGCAGAATGCGCCGTGATTTCAAAACGGAAGAGTTTAAAGATAAACCCGCAAAGGAAGCGGTCGCGCAGTCTTTGCGTGCTTCCAGGGGATTGGTGCTGGGGCTTTCGGTCGTTTTGGCGGCAGTGGCGGTCGTGCTGGGCGTTATCGGTGCGATTATCGGTACGGATCTGACTTTCCTGGCGATCTCGGCTCTGATCAGTGTTTTGGTGTCTGCTTATTCGTCCTTGCTCCTTGCTCCTTCACTGTACGCGCTGATCAAAGAAAAATCGGATGCCGTACGTGCGGAGAAAGCAAAATATAATTATTCTTCGGATAAGAAGAAAGATAAATCGGCAAAAGCCGTCGAGCCTGCCGGTGAAACTCGCTGATAAGAATTTTCAAAAGTGGGCGGACGATCATCCGCCCACTTTTTTCGCCGGATTTGGGAAAAGACGGTATTTATGGAAGGCGGGACAAAAATATATACGACGGTTTTCGGGAAAACTTTCAAATCCGACATTCTTGCAAGCGAGATGATTTTTCGGGGGACGGCCGCGGAAGATCAAGTAAAAAGATGATTTGTGCGGATCATGATGTGTAG
>USSJ01000196.1 GCA_900557285.1 uncultured Clostridia bacterium
CAAATTCTCGATTTTGCTTTCATTTCTTCCTCCTGCTATTTTTTTTACGCGCGGCGCGGACACCTTCGCGCCGCGCGTTTTTAACTTATTAATCGACCAGATATCCCTTGATCACGCTGAAGAGGTCTTCCCAATACTGATTGATCCTGGAATTGAGAGTCGCTGCCCTGTAAGAACCGTTCATCAATCCCGAAGTACGGTCGTTCATCGCCAGATAACGCAATCCGCCGTCCGTCACGCACGCACTGGAATAATCGGTGTAGATCGGCGTATAATCCTTTCCGATACCGTTTACGACAGACTGTACAAAATATCCGCTTTCCGACACATCCGCATCGTACCCGTACGTCTGCGTGAGTCCGTCCAGCGTCTCCGCATAGATTTCCTGCCCCTTGTCCGATGCCATATACACCAGAAAATCATACGCATTCTGTTTGTTCGCATCGTTTGCTCCGTTCACCGGCACGCCGACACAGTGGTCGAACACGCCCGAATAAATACAATTGCGCGCCTGTGCGATCCGTTCGTAATCTTCCTCAGAAACATTCTTCAGCGTCGCGTCCGCCGCAAGCGCTTCTTCCCAGCTCTTCCCCGCATCGATCTGATCGATCACCTTGCTCAGCATCTCGTCATCCAGGATCGTCCTGGTCTTATCGATAATGGAAGAAATAACGGGCGTCTTCATCATTCCGATCTCCTGCGGGTTCATCGCAAGATCGGTGGCAAGTTCGTTTTCCAGCCATGCGCCCGATACGATAAACGCACATTTGCGCGTATCCACACTGCCGAATCCGTTCCCCGCAAATGCCGACTGCGCCTCAAGATAATCCATCTCCGTCGCATATGCGTGCATATAGCCTTTGCTCTGACTGTTCATCGTTTCAAGCACGGTCAACGCTTCGAGCCTGCCCTCCGGCGCAATGTCCGCATAACTCTGCGCTACCTGCTTTTCACCGTTCGCATCGGTATAAAGAAGATCATAATAATCGAAATATGCCTCCGTTCCGTCGTACTGCGCCCCCCATGCCATGATCAGATAATCACTGTAATCGCTCTTGGCTGTCCCGCTGAACGGATAATATTTCTGCGCCCCGTCTTCTTGTTTTATGTTCTTGATGTCCGTGCACAGCGCAAGCAGTTCGTCCGTCGTGTTGGGAATTTCCCACCCGTCCGGATAAATCTCGTCCAGCGTGGTCTTGTTGTACGCGATCCCCGCAACGGCATCCGCCCACGTCATCATATACAGCTGCCCTTCCGCATTCTTCATGCCCTCGTACACGCCCTGGTTCATCTTCGCCGCGATCGTCTCGCTCTCCCCTTCGGGCGTCTGCGCATAGACTTTCTCCGTCAGGTTCTCCAGATATCCCTGCTGAGAACTCTTGAACAGGCTTCCGACCGTCATGATAATATCATAGTTGCATTTCCCTGCCGCCATCTGCGAAATAACTTCGCTCGCTCCCGAAAGCTGACCGACCGTGATGTTCACGTTGTTTTCCGCCGCAAAACTCTTTGCAATATTATTCAGCCACTCCAGTCCGAACCCCGCATCCATGCACCCGATCACAAGTTCGCCTCCGGATCCGTCGCCGCCGCTGATCACTTCTTCACCGATATTCCTGCACCCGACCAAAGATACCGCCGACACGCTCAGAATCAGTGCCAGCGCCGCACTTACCAATTTTTTCAATGTAAATACCTCCTTATTGTTCGCTTTTTTACAGATTCAAAGGGATCAGGAACACGCCTTCCCCCGCATCAAGATCCAATGTCATTTTGTTGTCCGTCAGTCGGTACATTTCCTGCTCACCGCCGCGGCAGACCATCGCTGCCGTGGCATGATCGAATTCCAGTTCCACCTGATTCGCACTCTCTTCCCCGAAATACGGGTCCGCAAAATTCGTCACTACATATCCCTTCCTGCCTTCCGCATCGTGAAACTGTCCGACCAGCGTATCTTTCTGCGCCGTCACTTTCTTAATCTTTTCCAGACCCTCCAACGGCTGCTTCAGGCTGTAAAAATACGGGCTGACTCCGCTCATCAGATTTTCCGTTTCCGTTCCCGTTACGGGATACATCCCTTCCCATTCAAAGGATAAATATACGTCGTCGATCGCGTGGATCTCCGCATTCACCGTCTTCGCACCGCTGTAATTCGGCTCCACAGGGTTGCCGTCCATATCCACAAGACTGTCCCCGAAACTCTGGATCGACGATCTCCTGTAAGTAAAATAAGAGATCGAATTCGCCCCGAATGCCATGTTCACCCAGATCTGATAACGGAAATCCGATTCCGAAACGTCACGGTAACTCCCGTGCGGGGTCGCAAGAATAAAAGAATGGAAATAATCCGCATCATATTCCTTCGCCGCCTGTGCCACTTCCTCTAAATTCGTGAGCCAGCTCGTGGAAACGGAAGATCCGTATTTGGATGACAACAACGGGTAAATATCTACGCTCAGCCAGGTATCCTGCCCCGTCGCTTCCCCCACCTTTTTCATGATCGCACAATATTTTTCGAGATATTCCTCGTACGAACCGCCGATCTGTTCCGTATACGGAAACAGGTTCGCGTAAAAACTGACATCCGAGTCCCCGTAATTTTCAATATGCCAGTCGGCAAGTTCGTCCAGATTATCCAACGTCGAAAGCGTCGGTTCGTCCCAATAATTCACAGCCAATACAGCTTCGTGATCTGCATACAGAACTGATTTATCGAAATCCACTTCGTTCCCGATGCTCGAGCCTGTTCCCAGCATCGCTTTCATTCCGGCTTCGGCAATAATATCCAGCCCTTTCCGATATTCGTCTGTTCCCAAGCCCGCCCATTTCTGCGAAAGAAACATGAAATCCAACCCCATTTCCTTCGCCGTATCATACGCGCTTTTTGTGTTCGGCGGATTGTCCCAGCCCCCGATCAGAAAAGTCTTTTCTTCCGTATATGCTGGCATCGTGTCTTTCGCTCCGGATGTTCCTGCGCACCCCGAAAACGCCATCACCGAAATTCCTATCAGGAATGCCGTCAATAGAGAAATGCTCTTTTTCATTTGCCCGTCCCCCTCGTCTTTAACCTTTTAATCCGCCGCCTACAGACATATTCATCAGCGTATTCTGGAAAATTACAAATACGACCAGAATCGGAATCATACTGATCAGCAATGCCGCAAAATACACCGGATAATCCTTATGACGCGTCATGTGGATCTGAAACAGATACAACCCCGCCGCCAACGTAGGATAATTTTTCATGAACAACAACGGCCCCATATAATCGTTCCAGAAATTAATGCTCGCCACCACGCACAAAGGCAGAATC
>USSJ01000197.1 GCA_900557285.1 uncultured Clostridia bacterium
GAGCTTCTGCTTTTTCTCATTGGTTTTGTCTACCTGATTGAGGGACTTTCGGTGATGCTGCAGGTCGCATATTTCAAAAAAACGGGCAAACGCATTTTCAAAATGGCGCCGCTGCACCATCATTTTCAGAAGAAGGGATATTCGGAAAGCAGGATCGCGTATGTATATTCGCTGATTACGGCGGCGGCGGGATTGATCTGTTTAATTTTCGTCCGATAGATCCGAGCGGAGGTCGGAAATGTATTTCAAGAATCAGAAATTTCTGGTAGCGGGGATGTCGAAAAGCGGTGCGGCGGCGGTGTCTTTTTTATTGAAGCGCGGCGCGCAGGTGTATATGTACGACGACGTTTCAGAAGGAACGGTGCAAAAAACCATGGCGGAATTTATGCAAAAGGGCGCCGTGGCGGTGCAGGATGGAGAGATATCGGCGCTGATCAAAGAATGCGATGTATTGGTGCTCAGTCCGGGGATCCCGATCGATCATGCTTTGCCTGTGGCGTTCCGCAAGGCGGGAAAGCGGATCATCGGTGAATCGGAACTGGGATGTCTGTATCTGCGGGCGGCACTTTTTGCGGTGACGGGTACAAACGGAAAAACGACCACGGTTACGATGTTGGACGAAATTTTTCGTGCGGCGGGGGAAAAGAGTGTGGCGTGCGGAAACATCGGACTCCCTTTAACGGCGTGCGTAGACGAATTGGATTATGGCGATATTGCCGTGATGGAGGTTTCCAGCTTCCAGCTGGAAACCTTGTCGAGCATTCGTCCGCACGTGGCGATCGTCACCAACATAGCGGCCGATCATCTGAACCGCCATTACAGCATGGAAAATTACATATTTCTCAAATCCAAGCTGCTTCGGAACATGCGGGAAAGCGAGTACGCAGTACTCAATTACGACGATCCTGCCGTAAAAAATTTTGCGGCGGATGCGCGGTGTCCCGTGCGGTGGTTTTCGGTACGGGAACGGGTGTCGGGAGCCTATTTGTTTGAGGGCGGATTGTATTTTGAAAACGAAAAGATCATGGATGTGTCCGAATTGCCGTTGCAGGGCGAGCACAATGTGAAAAATGCGCTTGCGGCGATCTGTGCGGCGAAACTGGCGGGAGTTGCGAGCGGGGTGATCGCGTCGGCGCTGTCGCATATGCGCGGCGTGCGGCACAGGATACAGACGGTGGACGAAGTAAACGGAGTTACATATATCAACGATTCCAAAGGCACAAATGTGGATGCCACACTGAATGCGGTGGCGTGTATGCAGGCGGAGACGGTTTTGCTTCTTGGCGGAAAGGATAAGGGGTATGATTACGACGAACTGTTTTCAAAGCTAAAAGGAAGCCGCGTGGTTCAGTGCGTGCTGTACGGGGAAAATCGTTTCAAACTTTTAAACAGTGCCGTACGTGCCAATGAATCGCGGATAACTTTGTGTACGGATTTTGATACGGCTGTGCGGCTTGCGTCGATGATGGCAAAGCCCGGACAAAATGTTTTGCTGAGTCCTGCAAGCAGCAGCTTTGATGCTTTTTCGGGGTACGAAGAACGCGGGGAAAGATTTGAGAAGATCGTGGAGGAGCTGAAAGGCCCTCAGACGGAGTGTGCTTGTGCAAGCGGCGATCATTGAGCGGACGAGGTCGGTTCGTCGGGGCGGAAATTGGGGAATTCCCGTACTGGCTGTTTTATTGGCGGGATTCGGCGTTCTGATGGTGTATTCGGCGAGTTATTATTCGGCGCAGCAGCAGACGGGCGACGCGTTTTTCTACATGAAAAAACAGCTTGCGGGGCTGGTGTTGGGCGGCATCGCCATGGCGGTCATGGCTGTATTTCCGTATCGGAAGCTGAAAAAACTGAAATGGCCGGCGCTCATTGTTTCGCTTGTTCTTCTGGCGGCGGTATTTGTGCCGGGGCTCGGTGTGGAAAACTACGGAGCGACGCGCTGGATCGGGATCGGCCCCGTAACCATTCAGCCTTCGGAAATTTCCAAATACGGATTTGTATTGTTTGCTTCTGCATATGCGAGCGAAAAGCCGGAGCGGATGCAGCATTTTATCGGCATGCTTCCCGTACTGGGAGCGGGGGGAGCTGTTTGTGTGCTGATCATCCTTGAACCGAATATGTCGGTTACGATGTGTACCGGCATGATCATGTTGGCAATGCTTTTTCTGAGCGGGGTGAAAATACGCCACCTTCTGATCATTCTGCTTCCGATTGCCGCCGCCGTACCGGTACTGATCATCATGGAGCCGTACCGACTGCAAAGGTTGTACGCCTTTTTGGATCCGTGGAGTTCGCCGCAGGGGGAAGGATATCAGTTGATCCAGTCGCTGTATGCTTTGGGAAACGGCGGATGGTTCGGTACCGGGCTGTTTCGGTCGGTGCAGAAATACAGGTATCTGCCGTTTGCCGAATCGGATTTCATTTTGTCGGTGATCGGGGAAGAATTCGGTTTTGCGGGGATTGTTCTGCTGTTTTGCGCGTTCGGCCTTTTGATTTATTTCGGGATCCGTACGGCGGCAAAGAGCAAGGATATGTTCGGTTTTTTGATGGCGTCGGGAATTACGGCGGCGATCGCCGTGCAGACAGTCATCAATGCGCTGGTCGTGAGCGGATCGATCCCGCCTACGGGACTTCCGCTTCCGCTGATCAGTGCGGGAAACACGTCGTTGGTGTTTACAATGGCGGCGCTGGGCATTTTGTTCAATATTTCCAGAAACGAACCGCTCAAAATTCACGGGGAGGAAGCGTTAAAAAATAAAACCTGAAAGAGGCGCCGCGGGCGCTTCTTTTCATTGAATCGGAGTAGTGCTGCGGCAAGTATATCGGGCTCGGAACAAATCATTCGACGATCGCCTGCGGGCGCAATTTCATTTGCGCCCGCAGGCGTATTTTTTTTGCGTGGATCCGTCTGTACGGAGAGGGGAGGAGTAACTTTTTTTGTCGGAAATTCGTATTATGATTGCAGGGAAAGGTTTTTCCGCAGGGGCAGAGCGGGACGAAATATTTTACGGTAAAGAGAAGCGGCGGGTTTGCCGCGAAAGGAGTATGTTATGGAAAAATATATCATAGAAGGCGGCAGACCGCTGTACGGGGAAGTGGAGATCCAGTCTGCGAAGAATGCCGTACTGCCCCTTCTTGCCGCTGCGGTGCTGACGGAGCAAAAAGTTGTCATACATAAATGTCCCAGAATCACGGATGTGCTGAACATGGTGCAGATCCTGTGCGAGTTGGGATTCAAAACGCGTTTTGAAGGAGAGGAATTGGAAATCGACGGAGCGGATGCGGCGAATCATGAGAT
>USSJ01000198.1 GCA_900557285.1 uncultured Clostridia bacterium
TTTCCGTTCGTCTGACCTGCAGAAAAAGCGCCCGTCGGTTCTATAAACCGACGGGCGCTTTTTCTGTTTTGTAAACCGCTTTTCGACGCGATAACACGATGCGCTTTTATTCGGTACAGCCGCATTGCGGCTGTGCCGACTTATTGCATTATGCCTGCGCTCCCCACAAAACGGGCGTCACGCCGTCTTCCGCGTAATGCCAGTACTTGCCTTCCGCTCCCGCTTCGGGCTGACTTTTGCTGTAATATGCGCGCTTACTTTCATCTTTGACCGCAGTATTGGGGTCTCCCGTAAAGCTGACGTTTGCCCAATCTTCTTTTGATCCGCGGAAATAAACGACGAAATCTTCCGCATATGTACCCGACATAGCTCCGCGGGCAAAACTGACATACGGCCCGAACTCAACGCTGGCCAAGACGGGAATTGTCCCTGAATATGCCGTAAACTGAAAAGCATATTCACCGACGGTAAGCCAATTGTCGGCTGATCTGTCCGCAAACTTGACACTTGTCAGATTTTTACAGCCTGAAAACGCATTTGCGCCGATTAAAGTGATGTTTGCAGGAATCAAAATTGTACGGATCCCACTTCCCGAAAAAGCATATGCACCGATCTGTGTAACCCCTTCAGTGGGAATGACACTGTTACTGCATCCGAGAACCACGATTTGTCCCTTGATAAGGCAGTTATTTTCTACGCGGAATCCGTTCGGATTCTCGCCGCCTGTTATGGAAGCCAGGGAAGCACAGAGGGAAAATGCCGTACCGTCCAAAATATCCAACGAAGAGCCTACCGTAAGCTCTGCAAGATTTATACAGTCATAAAAAGCAGCTTCATTCACTTCACGAACGTTTTTCAGATTGATCGAAGTCAGCCCATGACATCCGTAAAACGCACTGTCATCGATCACTTCCAGCGAAGAAGGAAGGTCGATGGAAGTCAAACCTTCGCAATAGGCAAAAGCAGCCGCCCCGATTTTACTGATATAATTCGGAATCTGACTCGTTTTGCAGCCTACAACCACCGTGCTCTCCGATATTTTGATTACACAATTTCCTTCGCTTCTGAAAAGCGTGTTTTCAGGAGCTACTTCCAGCGTTGTCAGATTTTTACAATTATAAAAAGCCGAAATATTGGAAGGCAAATTCCCTCCCCTTTCGGGATTTCCGATCGTTTGCACGCTCTTTCCGAAATAAACCGATTCAAGATTTTCGCATCCGGTAAACGCCCTCACGTCTATTTTCTTAACATTGTCGGAGATACGTACGCTGACCAGACCGCTTTCTTCAAACGCGGAAGAGCCGATCGTCTCCAATGTCGAAGGCAATTCGATACCCGTCAACACCGTGCAGCCGCCGAAAGCGCCGCTCCCTATCGTTTTCAGTCCCTCGTTCAAAATAACTTCGGTCAACGCCGTATCATTTGCAAAACTTTCCATAGACAAAGATTCGACTTGGGAAGGGATCTCCACCTTTTCCAAAGAAGTACACCCCGAAAAAGCATAAGTTCCTATCTCGGATACGCTTTCGGGAATACGAACGCTTTCCAACGACGCACAATACATGAAAGCCTGATCGTCGATACGCTGCAAGCCCTCCGCCAAGCTGACCTGCACCAAAGGAGCTCTTTTAAACGCTAAAAAACCGATACTCACCACGGGCGTGCCGTCGATATAGGCAGGGATCACGATCGACGCGGGTACTTCACCCTCGACTCCGCTGATCTCCAGGCCGCCTTCCACCGCCGTCGTTGTAAACGTTACGGGCGTGTACGTCGCCGTGATTTCGGGCGCATTGCCTTCCACCGTCAAAGCCTCGTCCGTCGTGTTGAAATTCTTGATCGTTCCATTGTTTTTCAGCTGAACGTTCCCCGCTGCCGCGTTCACGATCAGCTGGGCAACTTCCGCATTCTGCCCGATCTCCAGCTTCGCGCTCTGCCCCGCCGCAGGTTCCACCGTCACGTTCGCCACGCTCTGCTCCAGCACCGCGCGACCCTTGTTCAACGTCAGCGCGCCCACCGTGCCGTGTTCATGATAGGAATTTTCTCCCACCGACTGCACCGCAACCATTTTTGCCGCATCATAATGATGTACGTTTGAATTCCCCGCATTCACGGTCAGATTTCCGCCGTTTGTCCGCACAATGATATCTTTCTGCGCGTCCGCTTCCATAGAAATCGTCACATCGATATCCGCATTGCTCCCCACGTCGACGCCCGCCGAATGTGTGATCGGCCCGACAAAACCGTCCGCAAGATACACACTGTAAGCAAGATCCTGCGCGGGCGCTTCGCTTATGACCGTCCATAAATGCTCGGCAACCGCGTTTACTTCCCCTTCGCCGATCAGCTTTCCGTCATCACCGATCATGAACAGCCTGTTCGCGTCCTGATCCCACACAATGTCATACCCTTCGCCCGTCGGAGTCAGTTTCTCCAGATCGTAGCCGCCCTCCTTGATCACCTCGATCGCTTCGAACATTGTATCGGGTTGCCCGTCCGTCGCCTCCGCCGCCGCAAGCAACGTGTTCATGTTCTTCACGTTCGACGTGTCGTTCGACTGGTTCGCCTTTTGGATCAGACTCGTGAACGTCGGAATCAGCACCGCCGCCAGAATCGCGATCACCGCAATCACGATCACAAGTTCCGTGATCGTAAATGCTCTCTTTAGCCTTTTCACCATACTTACCTCCCGTTTTTTTCATCGATATTCCGCCTGCCTTGCTGATAAAGGAAATATTTTTTGCATATGCAAAAAATACGGGCGCCCGTAAATTATATCGATTATCTACATTTTACCACTTCAAAATCCATTTGACAATTCTTTTTTATAAGATTTTATATTTTTTCATAAATGACATGAGATACGGACAGCTTTTCACATAATCCACCGGCAAAATATACTTTGCATCTGTTTTTGCCAGCAATTGCGTCATCTGTATGTAGGAATTGATATCGTTCTCATTGACCTCCAAATGATTTTTCACGCTGCTGTCATCAGTATAATCCCCAGAATCCATCACGGAAATGCGTTCTGTTCGGCACACGCCCTGATACATAGCATTCTCTGCCTGTTTCTTCAACCGGATGATTGCACTGTTTCCAACCTTCAGCTCACTTAAAGCCATGGAATAATTATTCCATATTTCTTTAAAACCTACCGCTTTAGCTGCGTCGTCAAACAGAAAGTCCATCACTTGAAAAAATTCTTCAAAATGCTCATCCTGCCGATTTTCATCGATTTCCTCAAGGGTGGAATACAGCTTGTAAGGCGTTGCGGATAAAAGCAGCA
>USSJ01000199.1 GCA_900557285.1 uncultured Clostridia bacterium
AAAACTCAGCGGAATTGTTCCCAAAGTTTTGCGTTACCGCAGCAAAGGAGCGTCAGCTCAAAAAGTTTGTCGTGTTCCATCGCTTTTCGGATAGTCTGTGCGCTCACAACGCTTCCCGCTCTGGCAAGAATATTTCCGCGCGCGTCTTTCAGATCCCGCGGCAGAATTTTCCCCGTCAGAAGCCCGCGTCCTGCGCGCAGGTTTGCGGCGTATTCTTCGCTTATGGCGGCGCTTTGGTCAACGGGGGCAGCGGTCGCTGTGGTAGCGGCGATTTCTCTGCTTGCAGAACGTTCGGCTTTTTTTGCGGCGATCACAATGAAGGAATCTTCCTTTGCATCTGCGGAGGGTAAAGATTTCGGTTCGGCATTTTTTTCCGATTGCGCGGCTTTGTTCGATTTTTTGCGCGGCGTACCTGTATTTTTCGGAGAAGAACTGCGCGAAGCCGTTCTTTTTTTGCCGTTCGGATCCACGATGGCGGTATCGGTTACGGCGGAAAGATGGGAGACGGGGATCAGCGTTTCATCCGACAAAAGAAGGGCGCTTATTTGTTTTCCTTCCCGCAAAAAGTCATCCGCTTGTCCGAGCAAAGTCCCTTCGGCCGAATAGACAGACATTCCGAACGGAGCAGAAATGCAGTCTTTGCAGGGTGCCGCGGCAAGACTCTTTACAACGACCGCGTCCTGACCGAAGGAAGCGAGGGCGGACAAGGGGATCAGAAATTCTTCTTCGTCGTTGTCGCAGCATTCCAGATTCCGCAATCTGGATAGTTTTTTGTCCGTTTGGACGTTTTTTACATAGCCGACGCATTCTCCGCTCCGCGTCAAGATGGGTTTGCCTATGAAATCACTCACATATTCTTGCATAATTCACCTCGTCGTATGCCAAGGACGATCCTTTGGGCGTTTTTTATTACTCTATTGCGCGTATTCCGAAAACAGACCGCTTTTTCAGAACAACTTTTGGAAAAAAATGTCGAATTTGTTGGAATCAGGCTTTCGGAAAGAATTGACAAGATTTTTTGAAAGCAATATAATGAAAGAAAGGAATAAAAAAGATGAATAAATTGTTTGTGTTGGCGACGCCTCAGGAGTATGTGCATCTTTCGGAAATGATCAAAGAAGCATGGCACAGTGCTTATGACGATCTGCTCGGTGCGGAGCAGGTCGATTATATGACGGATAAATTCCAAAGTGCTTCTGCAATTGAGGATCAGGTAAAAAATCAGAATTATATTTATTTTTATATCGTACAGAAACGGAAAAAGATCGGGTACTGCGCGGTCATAGCCGAAACGGATAAACTTTTTCTTTCCAAATTATACCTTGTTTCCGAATGTCGGGGGCAGGGGATCGGGCAGAAAGCGCTTGCGGCTGTGGCGGAAATGGCAAAAAGGCTTGGACTTTCGGCGGTATACCTGACGGTGAATAAAAAGAACGCGCGTGCGATCGCCGCCTATGAAAAGTTCGGGTTTGTGCGTACACAAAGCATCGTTACCGATATCGGCAACGGTTACGTTATGGATGATTATGTATATGAGTATGCCGTTTAAAAAATACATACCGAAAAAAAACGGATCGGGCGCAGAAAATTCTGACGCCCGATTTTTGATTTGAAAGCCGCCAGTAACTTATTTACAGGCGATTTTCTCAGGTATAAATTTTTTGAATAGGAGAGTTAAGAAAGTGCGATAGAAGCATTTTTGCAGGAAATATTGACAGAAGGCGTTGATTTGTGGTACAATCCGATCGTACTTGAAGCGCGACGACAGGGAAAAGTATTGCGGAGCGGGGAATTTCAGAGAGCGGCGGGTTTGCTGAAAACGCCGTATTCCTTACCGCAGGAAAAACACCCGAGAGCGGCGGAGGCGAACGGGGAAAGACCCGAGTAGTTTCCGACGGGTAAGCCCGTTACAGCAGAGGTCTTTGGAAGAAGACAGGAGGCGTACGCCGCAGAAAAGCGGCGGCGTGAAATCAGGTGGCACCGCGAAACGACGCTTTACAGCCTTTCGCCCTGAAATGACAGGGCGAAAGGCTGTTTTTTGTAAGAAAAAGCCGCAACGCCCGCCCGCGTCATTTCATGGACGCGGGCGGGCGTTGCGCAAAAAGTATGCGAGAGCCTGAAACGGAAACAGAAAGGCAAGCCGCCGTAACAGTATGAGAAGGCTGGAAGCGGCGAAAAAATGAAAAGCATCCGTGCGGATTTTGGATTGCGGCGCGGATGTTGAGGGAGAAGAAACTATGTGTTCGATTTTTTGTTGTACGACAAGGGAAGTGGATCAGAAGGCGATGCTGGACGGGTTTTACCGCACGGTATCGCGCGGGCCGGATATGAGCAGGGTCGAAAAGACGCCGTCGGGATTTATGGCGTTTCACAGACTGGCGATTATGGGCTTGAATGCCGCGGGCATGCAGCCGTTTGCGATGGGAAAGGATAAGCTGATCTGCAACGGAGAAATTTACGGGTTCCGCCCGATGAAAAGGCATCTGGAAGAATTGGGATATTCGTTTTTATCGGACAGCGATTGCGAGATATTGCTGCCGATGTACCGCGAATATGGTTTAAAGATGTTTTCCATGCTGGATGCGGAATTTGCGATGGTTTTGTACGACGGGGAAAAGAATGAATATATAGCCGCGCGCGACCCGATCGGGATCCGTCCGCTGTATTACGGCAGGTTGAGCGGGGGTGAAATCGTGTTTGCGAGCGAACCGAAAAACCTCGTCGGGTTTGTGAAAGGGGAGATCTGCCCGTTTCCGCCGGGACACTATTATTATAAAGGCAAATTTCATCGTTATTGCGACATTGCCGAGAGCAAAGAATATTTGCCGGACGATTTGGATACGATTTGCCGCAATATCCGCATCAAGCTGACCGAGGGCGTGCGCAAACGTCTGGATTCGGATGCGCCGGTGGGCTTTTTGCTTTCGGGCGGGCTGGATTCTTCGCTGGTCTGCGCGATCGGAACGCGGATCTTGAACCGTCCCATCAAGACGTTTGCGATCGGGATGGATAAAGACGCGATCGACCTCAAATATGCGCGGGAAGCGGCGCAATACATCGGGAGCATACACCGGGAGATCTTTATGACGCGGGAAGAGGTGCTTTCTTCTTTGGAGAGGGTCGTGGAATTGCTCGGCACGTTTGACATAACGACGATCCGCGCGTCGATGGGGATGTACCTGCTCTGCAAAAAGATCCATGAGATCTCGGATGTGCGCGTTCTTCTGACGGGTGAAATTTCGGACGAATTGTTCGGTTACAAATATACGGATTTTGC
>USSJ01000200.1 GCA_900557285.1 uncultured Clostridia bacterium
AAAATGTATTTTTTAAGAAGACGGCAGAATGCCTGCACTTTGACCCTGACGGAATGAGAACCGAAAAAATTGCGAACAAAAAATTTTGAAAAAGTGCTGTTCAGCAGTTGACAAATAAATTTTGTAACGATATAATGAAAAAAATGAATTGATTTTGTGAGGGAGTAGCCGGCGCGTTGCGCGGCAAGGTCTTCATCCCGCGCCGCAAGGCGCAGGCCTTAGTCTGAAACGGCAAGACTCATATATCCGCTTTTGCGTTTGCGGTTATATGGGAGGACTCCATTCTTTTTACCGTGTACGCATGGCGTGCGCGGCTTTTTTATTTTCGCCGCAGACAGTTTGTTTTGCGGCGTTTTGCTGTCTGTGTCAGTGATTGCACAGGGCGGCTTATCAAACGTGACAAATAATTGCAGGCAGGTTATTGCGATGGAATTTTTTAATCAGACGTCCGAGGAAACGCTGCAGGCGTTGCAGGCGGACAAGACAAACGGTCTGACCCCCGAAAAGGTCAGGGAGAATGCGGAAAAGTTCGGCAGAAACGAGTTTACCAAAGCGGGGCGGAAATCGCTCTTGCGCCGCATCTGGGAAGCGTCGACCGAACCCATGCTGATTCTGTTGTTTTTTGCTTGGATCATTACCATTGCCGTCAATTCGGTCAGCGCGGCGAAAGGCGGGCATTTCGATGTTTACGAATGCATCGGGATTTTTGTCGCGATTATTATTTCGGTGGTTCTGACCGTCGTGATGGAAGGGCGCAGTGCCAAGGCGTTTGACGCACTCAACAAGATCAAAGACGGGATCGAGATCAAAGTAGTGCGCGGCGGTGTGGTGCAGTATGTGCCGCAGCAGGAGCTGGTCGTGGGCGACATCGTGTTTTTGGAAACGGGCAACAAAGTTGCGGCGGACGGCAGGCTACTGGAAAGCGTTTCTCTGACCAGCGACGAATCTTCGCTGACAGGGGAATCGGCGCCCGTGGAAAAGGATGCGGATACGGTTTTGAAAAATCCGGATACGCCCGTGGCAGAGCGCGTGAATATGGTCTATTCGGGCTGTTTCATTACGGGCGGAACGGGCAAAATGGTCGTAACGGACGTCGGAGACAATACGCAGTTCGGGCTGATCGCGCGCGAGATCCAGACGGGCGGCGGCGGACAGACGCCGTTGCAGGAAAAAATGGCGCGGCTGGGCAAGACGATCACCATTATCGGCGGTATCTTTGCGGCTCTTATCTTTTTGATCCAGCTTGTCGTGTTTTTGGTCAAAGGGGAAGCGACGTTTGAAAGCATATCTTCGGTGTTCATTACTTCCATCGTACTGATGGTCGCGGCAGTCCCCGAAGGATTGCCGACGATCGTTGCGATCAGCCTTTCGATCAACATTGCGCGCATGGCGAAACAGAATGCGCTCGTCAAAAAGATGGTCGCCTGCGAAACGATCGGCTGTATCAATGTGATCTGTTCGGATAAGACGGGAACGCTCACCGAAAACAAGATGAGCGTGATAAAGATCTGCACCACCGAATACTGCTACGCGCCGGAAGAGATCGTAAAGGAGGCGCTGTATCAGAATTTTTGCATCAATTCCACGGCCGATCTGATCCGCGAAAAGAACATGCGTTACAGCGGCAGCAGCAGCGAGGGCGCGCTGCTCGCGGCTTACGAAAGGTCCACGGGCAAAAATTACGCCGATATGCGACGCCGCGCCAACGTGGTCGGTCGGGTGCCCTTTTCTTCGGATAAAAAGTATATGTCCACGTCGATTACTTTCGGCGGTCGGGTGCGCACGCTCATCAAGGGCGCGCCCGAAAAAATAATGCCGCTCACCGACCTCGCATACCGGCAGAAACAGCGCATGAGCGACCTTCTGAAAAAATATGCCTCCGAGGGGCGGCGGGTGCTTGCGTTCGCGCATGCGGACACGAAGCGTATAGACGAAAGCGCGCCCTTCAAGTTCGACGGTTTCGCCGTCATCGCCGACCCTGTGCGCAAGGAGGTGCACGAGGCGGTGCGCCTCTGCAAGAAGGCGAATATCAAAGTAAAAATGCTCACGGGGGACAACATCTTGACCGCCACCGCCGTCGCGCGCGAACTCAAACTCATTTCGGGCGAGGAGGAAGCGGTGGAGGCCTCCGCCATAGATAAGATGAGCGACGCGGAACTGGCGCTCGCGCTCGGCCGCATTTCGGTTATCGCGCGCAGTACGCCCGCGACCAAACTCCGCGTGGTCAAGGCTCTCAAAAACAGCGGGGAGGTGGTCGCCGTAACGGGCGACGGCATCAACGACGCCCCCGCGATCCGCCACGCGGACGTGGGGATCGCCATGGGCGTTACCGGCTCGCAGATCACCAAGGAGGCGGCGGACGTCGTTCTGCTCGACGACAGCTTTTCCACCGTGGTGCGCGCCGTGGAATTCGGCCGCAACGTATACCGCAATCTGCAGCGGTTTATCCTGTTTCAGCTCACGGTCAACCTCTCGGCGGTGTTCTTTATCGTAACCATGCTGCTTTTGGGCTATCCCGCGCCTTTCAATACCTTGCAGCTCTTGTGGATCAACGTCGTCATGGACGGCCCGCCCGCGCTTACGCTGGGGCTGGAGTCCGCAGACGAATCCCTGATGGAAAACAAGCCCGTCAGCCGCACGGCGAGTATCGTGGGGGGAAAGATGTTCGCCCGCATACTCCTGCACGGCGTGTACATGGCCGTCGTTTTACTGCTGCAGGTGCGGTTCAACTTTATCGGCGCGAGTTACGAAGAACAAGGCGCGGTGATATTTACGCTCTTTGTGTCTTTCCAGATATTCAACGCCTTCAACAGCCGTCAGATCGGCAAAAAGAGCGCGTTTTCCGGGCTGAAAAACAACAAGCTCATGCCGCTCACCTTCGGGTTTACCTTTTTAATCCACGTGCTTATCGTGCAGGTCGGATACAGGATGTTCGCCATAGCGCCCCTCTCGGCCGCCGTGTGGTGCAAAACGCTTTTCACCGCGGCGAGCATCGTGCTCATTTCCGAAACCTACAAGGCGTTCTACCGCCTTGCGAAAGGCAAAAATTCTACGCTAAAAGACAAAAAACTTTTCAAAAAAGCGTAGTGCGTGCGTATTTTACGCGGAGAAAAGCATAGAATAGAATTATATGGTCCAACTAACATTGACAGACAAGGATTTTCACGAGGGGAATATCGATTATATCCGTTTCGCGCTCAGCGAATTTTTGTCGCAGGCGGAATGCCGCACCGAGGTGAAACGCGCGGGCGGGCGGAGCGTGTTCACGGTGGAGTGC
>USSJ01000201.1 GCA_900557285.1 uncultured Clostridia bacterium
CCGCCGCGATCACCAGTTTTATGTTCAGCGAAAAACCGCTCGCCGAACCTTCAAACAATCCCGGCGCCATGTTCGGCAGATACAGCTTGCATATCCGCTCTGTCTTGCTCACGCGGTATACCTCGCTCATGGCAATCAGCCTGGGATCGATCGATTCTACCGCCGCCGCAAACGAAGAATACAGCGTCGGAAAAATAACAATGATCGCCACCACCGCAGGCGCTACTTTCGGATTCAGCCAGATGATCAGTATCAGAATAACCGACATCGTCGGCACCGACCGTATGAACGCAATAAACGGATTGATCAGCTTTTTCGCGTACCGATAACGATATGCCAATAACGCCGATACGATCGCCAACACAAACGAAACGATGAAAGAATACAAAGACCGCCACATCGTGTTTCCGATCGCACGCCAAAATGACGCTTCCGCAAAATAAGCGAAAAACGCGCGCAGAGATTCCGAAGGCGACGGCAATATCAGCGATGCGTCTATTGCCAGTGCGGCGATCCACCATATAAGGAAGATCACCGCCACCACCAATATCGGAAATATGCAATTGACAAGGCTCTTGTAAACTTTCATCTTGATTCGTTATGCTGTATAATCGATCCCGTTTTGTTTGAGCAGATACTGCAGCAGCTGAATGGTCGTCGCCGCCGTCGTGTTTACCGGCTTACCTTTCAGATCGCTGAGAGTCTTTACTTCACTGTTGACTGCAGCAATGTAAAGATTCCCGAATACGTGCGTCGAAACGAGTTGTATATCCGAACCCTTCGAAAATACCGTCGCCGCCCCGATCGTCGGCATGATGGCAAGATCCGCATCCTTCTGCGTATTGAAAATCGTTCCGATCTGTCCCGCCTGCACAATGTGGAAATTCACCGTGTACCCGTCCGGAAGAAGATCCTCTTTCGTAAATACGTTGGCAACCGCAAGCGCCGGCGTTCCGTCCGGAAGATAAATATCTACCGTCGTATCCGCCTCAGCTTCCGCATCCGCCGTTCCCGTGTAATAGAAACCTTCCGCAGGAGCGCTCCCGCTCAGTCTTTCAATATAATCGTCCACCGACTCCTTGACGCTTGCAGCATTCTGGTAGGAAAGATTGCAGCGCTCAATCGTCTCTGCCGTGTAAGTTTTTCCGGCAAGCGTCGTCTGATACCCGTCAGCGTGCGCCGTATTGTATGCGGACAGCGCCGCCACAAACGCGTCCAGATTATCGGCATCGCTCAGCCATTCCCCGCCAGCGCCGTTCCCAGCGCCGCTATGAATTCCGTGTTGGATTTCGCAAACGATCCGCGCGCAATCAACGACGCCTGCGGATATCCGTCAAATCCCGTGATCTCTTTCCATTCCTTCTGGAAATCGATCGCCACTTCGATCTGCGGGACAAGCCCCTGCCCGTTTGTCAGCGACGGTTCTCCCAATACACCGTATGCTTCCTTACCGTCGTTCTGCGCCTTCTGCAAGAGCGCCACGATATCCGATTCCTTGTCGTACGACTGCAAAGCTACTGCCTTCGATTCCGTTCCGTCTTCTGTTCCGCTGCCTGTACCGTTTTCCGTTCCCGTACCGCCGCAGGACACAAGTACTGCCGCGGTCGCGATCGTCATAACGAGCGCAAGCAGAATTGCCAATGCTTTTTTCATTTCTTCTTTGCTCCTTTACCAAAATTTTCAAACTTGTGCGCGCTTCAGGAAGATCAATACTTCGAAAACAAAGTTTTCGCCGAGATCCCTTCGATCATTCCGAGTTTGCCCGTCAACGCATTGATGATCTCCTGCGGTGCATCGATCACGATCGTATGGACAAACACATTCTTCGATTTGTAGGGAATTCCCATCCTGCCGACAATATACTCCCCGAATTCGTACAGCAATGCGTTCATCTTTTCGGCACTGTTCATCGATTCGTTGATGATACTGACTACAGCCAACCTCGTTTCCGCCATAAAAAAACCTCCCTTTTGCACGCCAAGCAAAAAGGAGGATGAAAATTCCCTTTTTAAAAAGGTTTGTTTTGCCACTTTAGCTATAGCATGCGTCATCAACACATCCACGGATGTCCCGACAATTCCGCTAAGGATCGGAACGACCTTAATCCCTCCTTTTATTGTTATTTGGGAAGTGAACTGCGGAATAAGCTTTTTCATAATGCTCTTGGAACCTTCTTTCATAACGCCGAGCGCTCCAGCTCCTATAATCTTTTCAAGAAAAAAGTCCTCTGCTCTTTTACCCAATAAAAGAACAAAAGCAAGGGTACGAACATTTTCACTGTTTAAATCGTAACCGCCCAAGTAAGCAAGAGAGTTAATCAACCGTAATTGCAACATCCAGGAAATACCCATACTCACAGGAATACCCACAGGGTTAAATAACGTTCCCAATGAAATGAGAAGTCCTGTTCCTCCTATCTTCAATAACTGGTCTTTTATTAATTTATCGCTTGCTTCCATGATGGAAGAATAATTCATACGATACTCATCAGCCAATTCCAATGCATTACATAATCCGCAAGGCATATCCGTCCGTAAGGTTTGGTTATACGCCCAATTCAATCCATTTTCAATGTTCCAAACCTCTTTCGAAGGAAGTGTGAACAAACTTGAAATAGCTCCAATCGACTTCATTATAATACAACTTTGTTCTATATATCCTTAATTCTCGTCTTTAAGAGATTTTTTTTCATTAAATGTTTCCCACAACTTTTCGATTGTGAACGTCACGCCTTGAAACAAGACTTTCAGCAATTTATATATGATTCTACAAATAACTTCTAATACCTGCTCTATATTTTTCACATTAATCTTACCATCTTCCATTTCAATCAAATTATTGATTCTAAAAAATTTATATTTTTATTAATTATCCATTTCCTACCTTTTTGCAAGTATTCCATAACCGGATAGTCATCGATAGATAATACATCTTGATTCCAATCCATAATCCGGTTAGGATCATACAATTCTATACTAATAGCTTTCAGTAAATTTTTGATATTTTTCATTACAACGTCGTTCTCCTCCTTCTTATCTGTCAAAAATGTACAATGACAAGGAATTAAGGCATAATTCCACAACAGGGAAAAGAAAAGCGGATTATCCGTTTTACCCCAAATATGAGCGATATTATAATTCACAACAGAACTTGTACTCCCCCAACTGACACGATGTCCCGTATATTTCAAAATTTCTTTTTTGGGATAATAATTACCATCCGGATCAAAACAAACCCGGATTTTCGTATCCTTGTGAAAAACAGCATTAGCCG
>USSJ01000202.1 GCA_900557285.1 uncultured Clostridia bacterium
CGAACGCGAGCGGGTCGAGCGCGACGAGCCCTCCCAAAAACTCCTCTACCGCGGGAATGCGCGCCATGTTCCCCGAAAAGACGAAAAACGCGCAAAACGTGAAAAGCAGGCCGTAATCCACGCGCAAAACCGCGCGGAAATCAAAGATCAGCAGTGCCGCCGTGACCGCAAGAAGCCCCCAATAATAGGGAAATACGCGGAAAACGATCAGTACGGACAAGACAAATAACGCCGCATACACCACCGTACGCCAGACGGGAGGCGCCTTTTTCGGCTTTGACTGAACCTGCGCAGGTTCGGGTTTTACCGTCAGGCATACCCCTAAAATCAGTACAAACGCCACCGCAAACGGAATAGACATGATCGCAAAAAATTCACCCGTCGGAATGTTATAATAGGAATACAGATACAGGTTCTGCGGATTGCCGAACGGCGTGAGCATTCCGCCCAGATTTGCGGCAATGTTCTGCATGATAAAAGTAAACGCCGCAAGCCTCTTATTTCCGCAGGATTCCAAAACGAACCATCCGAGCGGCAAAAAAGTGACCAGCGCCATATCGTTCGCCATGATCATCGACCCGAAATAGGTTACAAATACAAGCGCCAGAACGATATTCCGCATATTCTTGAACCGTCGCACAATGATGTCCGCCAGCCATACAAAAAATTTGATATTCCGCAACGCCGCCACCACTGCCAGCGTACAGAACAGGCAGGAAAGCGTGCGAAGATCGAAATAACCTAAATATTCTTTGTCGAACGGAACGAAAAAACACGTGATTGCCGCTGCCGCCAATGCTACCAGCAAAACCACGTTTCCGCGCAATATATGCCCTGCCGTCCACAAAAAACGTTTCCCGCGCGACGGCGATTGCGTCTCTTCCTTTTCCATACTTCAACCTTCCCAACAATAACAGTATTATTATACTCACACATTTTTCATAGTCAACAAAAATTGCGGCCGCCTTCGACATTTTTCCGAAAATATTTGCCTGTTTCTCTTCCCTATGCTATAATGTTTGCACTATGAAAAACATCGTACTCAAAATCCAGGAAGGCGAACTGTTCCGCTTCTGCAACGGAGAGGATCGCCAGCAACTGATCATAGGCAGCAAACGTACGGCCGATATTGTCATAAAATCACCGTACGTACAGCCGGAACAAGTACGCATTCTGTGTAAAAACGGCGTCTGGTATGCGGAAGACCTTTCCGCGCCCGACTGTAAGTGCTCCGTCCTTCTCGGCAAAAAAGCCTTCAAAAAGCCCGTGCTGAAATTTGACGCCCCGCTTACCCTGTATCGTGCGGGAGAAAAGAAAAACGCGCCCATCGCTGAGATCTCCGCCGTAAAACAAATTCGCCCCCAAAAAGGCGGCTCGGCTTTCGATCTGACCCAAAAAACGGTAACGACTGTAGGCAGCGGCGAAAAATGCGACATCCGCTCGCAAAACCCTCTCGTTTCCGAACGGCACTTCTTTATCGTCTACGACGGCGAAAATTGTTTTATCGAAGACGCCCACAGTCTGCGCGGTACATACGTCAACAACCGTAAAATCAAACGGAGCAAATTAAACGATTACGACCGTATCTCCATTCCCGGCGCCGCCTATATCTTTTTCCGCAACAAACTGCTCTACTCCACTGCGGCAGGCGGCATCCGTATCGACGCCGCCGATATCTGCAAAGAGGTTCAGGACAGGAATTCGCGCGGGAAAATTTCGCTGGTAACCCACGTTTCCTTCCGCATAGGCGCAGGGGATTTTGTCGCCGTTGTCGGCGGGAGCGGCGCAGGTAAATCCACCATGCTCGATTGCATCAACGGAATGCGTCCCGCTACCGGCGGCAAAATTTATTACGATACCAACGATTATTACGAGAATATGAACTCCTACAAGGGTGTGATCGGATATGTGCCGCAAAAGGATATCATGCACGACGATCTTACCGTCGGCGCCGCGCTCCGCTATACGGCGCAGCTGCGCACCCGCGCCGATATTTCGCCGCAGGAACTCAAAGAGCGCGTGCAGTCCGCCATTGCGGACGTGCGCCTGCATGGAAAAGAAAACCTGCGCATCAGCGCGCTTTCCGGAGGTCAGAAAAAACGCGTTTCCATTGCCATGGAACTTTTGTCCGACCCCAAAGTCATTTTCCTCGACGAACCGACCAGCGGACTTTCCCCCGACCTTGACCTGGAAATGATGGAACTTTTGAAAGATCTTTCGCGCAAAGGCCGCACGATCGTCGTCATCACGCATGCCATGGAAAACCTCGACAAATGCGACCGCGTCGCTTTCTTAGGCAGAGGCGGAAGACTGTGCTATTACGGAGAATCCGCAGGCGCGTTCCGCTGGTTCAACCGCCGCTCCTACTCCAAAATTTTTGCGGAGCTGTCCGATGAAGAGATCAGCGAACAATTCGCGAAAAAATACCGCCGCAGCGACGATTACAAAAAACTGTACGCCGACTTCTGCGAAGAATACGGCCCCGGCTGTATTCTCCCCCCCGAGCAAGCCGAACCCGAAGCCGCCGCATGGGAAAAGCCGCCGCGCCCCCTCACAAAAAAACGTCTGCGCTTGCATTCCGTTTCATCTGAAACCGCGCCCGAAAGCCAACGTAACGAATCCGGCGAAAACGGGTCCGACAGCAAAGAGGAAAATGCCGCAAGCGGCAAATCCCGACGCAGCGCCGCAACGCCCGATTTAAAGGAGAAAACACAATGAAAAAATTCAGACGGCGTTCGGCCCGCATGAACATGATGCACTTCCGCGTCCTTTCCAAGCGCTATTTCCGACAAATCTTTACCAATTTATCAACGCTTTTGCCGCTGATTCTGGAAGCCCCCGTCATGCTTATCATCCTGTTCATTACCTGCAAAGAAGACGCCTTCACGACAAAAGATATCACCCAGGCAAACCTGATCGCTTTCATGCTGATCGTTATGGCGGCATTCATGGGACTTCTCAACAGCTACCGCGAGATCTGCAAAGAACGCGAAATTCTATCCAGAGAAGTGTACGGCGGACTGGATATTCCCGCCTATGTGCTTTCCAAAATGCTCGTTTTGTCCGTGATCGGGATCGTACAATGCGCCATCCTGTTCGGAGGAAGTCTGGCTTTTATCGACTTCGCTTTCGCAAAACCACTGCCCGATTTTCTGCTCTGCTTCGCCGCCATGGCCCTCACCAATATTTCCGTTACGGCACTCGGGCTTCTCATTTCCGCGCTCCTGAAAAAATCGGAAAGCGCCGTCCTGCCTGT
>USSJ01000203.1 GCA_900557285.1 uncultured Clostridia bacterium
CCGCATGTTCGTCCAGCCTGTACCCCGATGCCGCGCCCGCCGCCATCAATGCGACCCGCACCGTATGCTTTTTCCGCACAGGTTTTAAATACCGCAACGCCTCTTTCACGTTTTCCACCCGATACAGCCCCTTCGTCTGGATATAAGCGATCACGTCTTCCGCAAGATATGGCTTCAAATCTTCCCCGAACGCACTCAGCACACGGATCTTTGTGGATGACACATCCCGCCCCGCATACTCGAGAACGCGAAAACCTTTATGAAACTTTGCAAAAAAACGAAGCTGCTCTTTTTTAAAACTTACGCGCTCGCCTTCCCGTCCGCAGGCTACCAGTTCCGCCATCGAAAGGATCACGTCTGGCTCTTTCCAGGTATAGAAATCTTTGAGCATATCCGCTCCCACCAGCCAATACAGCTGCGCGTCGGGATATTTTTGCTTAAAATGCGCCACCGTACGGCAAGTATAACTCGTTCCGCCCGCATTGAGTTCATACGGGCTGACCTCACAGCCGCGGATCCCCGCAAACGCCAGCTTTGCCATGTTCAGCCGATCCGCAGCCGAAGCGAGCAGCTTGCCTTGCTTGTGCGGCGGTATAAACGCAGGCACTACAATGATTTTGTCTGCCTGCAATTTTTCCTTTGCCGCTTTTACAATATTGATATGTTCCGAATGAACGGGATCAAATGTCCCGCCGAAAATCGCAATTTTCATAGTTACCCGTCTGTAGATTGTTACCCGTTGTATATAGGAATTTCCGCTCTTTTCTATACCTTTGCGGAAAAATTTTCCTTTTTAACAGTATATCACAACTTTTTGTCCGTTGCAAGGTTTAAAATGCCGAATTATTGGAGAAAAATACAGAAAGTACTTTCACACAGGCAGGTACATACCATGAAAAAAATCGACTTTCCCCTCTGGTCCGATACGGTATTTTCCTTTTTTGCACTCCTTTTGCTTTCTTTTTGTATATTCCGCTTTTACCTCTCTTCGCTCTGGGCGGCATTACTGGTTGCAGGCAGTTTTGCGGCGGCAGCAACCGTGCTTTTGCATCTTTGGCGCCGCGCCAGACACAGAAAAAAATACGGAGCGGAAAGCGAACGCTCCAATGTACAAAAATTGGCCTTTCACCTCGCCATGGACTCCCCGCAAAACAACGCAAAGCTCATTGCGAAAAGCCTTTCCGCCCAACACGAAGCACAAGGCAGCAAACCAGAAGAAACCGCCGACAAAACAGGGAAACATTGTGCAGAAAATAATACACCGTATGCTCAAATCAAAGACAAAACCATTCACACAAAAGACGGCGACAGCTTTTTGAGGTTTCAGTTTGAAAATGTAACGGCAGACGAATTATGCCCTGTGATCCGCGCCGCGGGAGAACACAAGACCGTGTACGCTGCTGGATTCACGGAAGAGGCGTGCAAACTGGCAAAAGCGTTCGGCGTAACCCTCAAGGACGCAAACGACGTATATTCGCTCGTCAAAGAGAGCGGCTGCATGCCCGAACACCTGATCACGCCCCCCAAAGAAAAAAACGGATTTAAAGAAAAATTCGCGTTCCGCATCCGAAGAAGTGCCTGGCGCGGTTATGCTTTTTCGGGCGCTTTTCTCCTTCTCTTTTCCCTCTTCACGATCTTCCCTGTCTATTATATTGTTTCGGGCGGAATTTTACTCCTCCTTTCCGCCGTGATCCGCTTTTTCGGAAAAAAAGAATGAGTAAAAAAACGATGCAAACAGCGTATTTTTAAATTTTGGTTTTTCTTGCGGCAAAAATCCCGAACATACAGAATGCTCTGTATGTTCGGGATTTTTTGATGTTTGCGCTTAAAAAGAACCGACCCCCTAAAAATGCGGACGTGCTCAAAAACGTGTGCGCATTTTAAACGTGCCTGTTCAAAACCGAATCAAAGACATGATCATCGCTATGAAAAATAACATCCATCCGCCGATCTTCCCCGTTATAAGACGAAACTCACTCGGCTCTACAAAATCCGCGCCTTCGCGCGTATCCCGGTACGCGTTCCAACGGACGCTTCTCTTGCATATGCTGTAATTAAAATGGATCAACAAGACGGACGGCACTCCGAAAATTAAAAATACAAGAATGGATTCATAGGATTTGTTGACAATAATATTCACCAGCCCGAACAGCAATACTATGTAAAGAAACACCGCCAACTTTAAATTTCTGCTGTGTTTTCTCATCAGTCCAAACCTCCCGATACAGAATTTACTTGTATCTTTGCAAAAGGCGAATACTTATAACCGTCAAGCGCGATCTGTTTTCTCAGAACTTCTTCCTGTTCGCAATCTTTTTGTGAAAAGGAAATATCCGTAACATCCCCGCCGCTCCCCAGCATTTCGGAAAACGTTAGCGTAAGGCTGAGCTTAAAATCTGAAACGTGCGCTTTGAACGTAACCGTAATCTCAATCGTATCAATGTTAAAATTTCCGACCGGTTCGCTGTCAATTTCTATGTAGTTTTTATAATTTTCCATTGTAAGCTCGCGATCGCGCTTTGCATACGCGATCACCGACGAAAGAATATTCAAAAGCACGATAAGAATAAATACGGCGCCCGCCGCATATCCCAAAATTCGTTCCGTCTTCGTAAACCCGTTTCGCATCAGCGGCTCATCGAACAGAGAATCCTCCTCCGAAAGAGGATCATCGGCGTCTATATTCCCGCTTTCCTCCCCTTGCTCTATCAAAGGCTCTTCTTCTGTCGTTTTTGCCGCTCCTTCCGACTGCGCGTTTTCGAAGGCGCCCCCGACATCCGCCTGTTCTTCTTTTCTCCCTGTCCCTCTGTCATCCGACGGCGAATCGGGGTGTGCTGCAGGCATATCGGGTTGCGGTTCCTGCAAATCGGATCGTTCTTTCTGCTCAGAATCCTGTCCGCCCGAACGGACATCCTGTTCATGTGTCCTTACGTCAAAGACTTCCTGCGGCTCTTCTTCCCCGCGCAAAATCTCATCCGTTTCCACTTGCAGGGCATCGCCAAGTTTTAAAATATATTTCGAATCGGGAAGCATGCCCCGCTCCCACATCCGCACTTCGCTTTCAAAAACCCCCACTTTCCGTGCGAGTTCCGCCTGCGTCAGTCCCAAAGCCTCACGTTTGGTTCGGATAAACTCCGAAGTCTTGCTCATATTCACCCTTTCCTACCCTATAAAGCAATTTATCGAAATTGATTTTCTGTTAGAAACGGTACCGCTTTTCTTGCGCGGATACGTCCGATCAAT
>USSJ01000204.1 GCA_900557285.1 uncultured Clostridia bacterium
GCGATCTTGCCCTCTTCCATTGCGTGGAGAGCTTCCTTGCGGGTGAAGGCCGGGGCCACCTGCGGCATGGTGATGGAGGTGAACACCTCGGTCGGCACACCCAGCTGCTCCAGCTTGTCGGAGACAGCCAGGGCGTTCATCACCGTTGCCAGCATACCGATCTTATCGGCCAGCGTACGCTCCATCTTGCCGCTGGAACGGCCGCGCCAGAAGTTGCCGCCGCCCACAACGATGCCGATCTGAACGCCCAGCTCATGGGCCTTCTTTACGCCTCCACAGATCGCGTCCATGGTCGGCTCGTCGAAGCCGGTCCCCTTTTCGCCGCCAAGGGCCTCACCGCTGATCTTCAGAAGGATACGCTGATATTTCAATGCCATAATAACATACACCACCTGTATCAGATTTGGCCGCGCTGTGCGCCGCCGATTTTATCTCTTATCTATTTTACAATAAAAGCGGGTAAAAAGCAATATAATTTAAAAAATAACTTGAATTTGCTTTATAAATTTTTGTCGAAGTATTATAATATAAAGGATAAAGAAAGATTTTTCCGGACGGAAACACGTACGGACGAGGAGGCTTAAAAATGAGAGATCCGAGGATCGAAAAGTTGGCGGATGTACTGGTGAATTATTCGGTGCATTGTCAGAAAGGTGAAAAAGTGCTGATCGAAGCGAGAGGGATCGACCCTGAGCTGGTCAATGCCTGCATTGAGAAAGTATTTGCTGCGGGAGGGTATCCTTTTGCGGATGTGATCGATTTATCGGTGGAGAGAGCGATGCTGATGGGAACGAACGAAGAGCATTGCAAACTTCGTGCAAAGTATGCGAAATACCGTATGGAAGACATGGATTGCTATATCGGGATCCGCGGCGGGCAGAACACGTTTGAATTGTCGGACGTACCCGCAAAGAACACGCAGTATTTTGACCGTGAATATTCTTTCCCCGTGCATCACGAGATCCGCGTGAAGAAGACGAAGTGGGTGGTATTGCGGTATCCGAACCCGTCGATGGCGCAGAATGCAGGGAAATCCACGGAGAAATTCGAAGATTTTTATTTTGATGTCTGCACTTTGGATTATTCAAAGATGGACAAGGCGATGGACGCATTGAAAGCTCTGATGGAGAAGACGGATAAAGTGCGCCTTGTGGCGAAGGATACGGATCTGACGTTCTCGATCAAGGGGATCCCTGCGATCAAGTGTGCGGGACACATGAACATTCCGGACGGTGAAGTTTACACGGCGCCGGTCAAGGACAGCATAAACGGCGTGATCACGTACAATGCGCCGACGTTGCAGAAAGGGATCAAACACGAAAATGTGCGGCTGGTATTCAAGAACGGGAAGATCGTGGAAGCGACTTCGTCGAACACGGAGGCATTGAATGCGGTGCTGGATACGGATGAGGGCGCGCGGTACGTCGGCGAATTTGCGATCGGTGTGAATCCGTATGTGACGGAGCCGATGCTGGATATTCTGTTTGACGAAAAGATCAGCGGATCCATTCATTTTACGCCGGGATGCAGTTATGAAGACGCGGACAACGGAAACAAGTCGAGCGTGCACTGGGATATGGTTCTGATCCAGAGACCGGAATACGGCGGCGGCGAAATTTATTTTGACGATATGCTGATCCGGAAAGACGGACAGTTTGTGGTTGACGAACTGAAGTGCCTGAACCCGGAAAATCTGAAATAAGCGGATTTGGGCAAATTGCGTAAAAAATCACGAAAAATTGCGAAAAGATTCTAAATTTTTTGAAAATAAAAGTATTTCGCATAAACTATTGACTAAATTTTGCCGATTTGGTATAATAACAATGCTGGTAAGCAGAAATTAAGTGAAAATCTATTTTCAGAACGGAGGATATTAAAATGGCTAATGTAAGAGTTGCGATCAACGGTTTTGGCCGTATCGGCCGTCTGGCATTCCGTCAGATGTTCGGCGCAAAGGGATATGAAGTGGTTGCGATCAACGACCTGACGAGCCCTGCAATGCTCGCACATCTTCTGAAGTATGATTCTGCACAGGGCAGATATGCTTTGGCGGACAAGGTATCCGCAACGGAAGATTCCATCATCGTAGACGGAAAAGAGATCAAAATTTACGCTGAAAAAGATGCGAAAGATCTGCCTTGGGGCAAGATCGGCGTAGACGTGGTTCTCGAATGCACGGGCTTCTATTGCAGCAAGGCGAAGAGCCAGGCGCACATTGACGCGGGCGCAAAGAAAGTGGTTATTTCCGCACCTGCAGGCAACGATCTGCCTACGATCGTTTACAGCGTAAACGAAAAGACGCTGAAAGCATCGGATACGATCATTTCGGCGGCATCCTGCACGACGAACTGCCTGGCGCCTATGGCGAACACGCTCAACAAATTTGCGAAGATCAAGAAAGGTTACATGACGACCATCCACGCTTATACGGGCGATCAGATGACGTTGGACGGGCCTCATCGTAAAGGCGACCTGCGCCGTGCGCGTGCGGCAGCCGTGAACATCGTTCCGAACAGCACGGGCGCTGCAAAAGCGATCGGCCTGGTTATCCCTGAACTCAACGGCGTTCTGGACGGATGCGCGCAGCGTGTTCCTGTTCCCACGGGTTCCCTGACGCAGCTCGTTGCGATCGTGGAAGGGGAAGTCGACAAAGACGGCGTGAATGCGGCTATGAAAGCGGCTGCTTCCGATTCTTTCGGCTATACGGAAGATGAGATCGTATCTTCGGATATCGTAGGAATCACCTATGGTTCGCTGTTTGACGGCACGCAGACGAAGTGCATGCCCATGGGAGACGGCACGACGCTCGTGAAAGTTGTTTCCTGGTATGACAATGAAAACTCTTACACCAGCCAGATGGTACGTACCATTAAATATTTCGCAGAACTGAAGTAATTCAATACAATGCTTAAAAATGTCTGACGGTACAGATTTTTCTGTCACGTCAGACATTTTTTTATGCAAAAGCAATGCAAGTGCGGGCAAAACTATGTTTTGCCCGCACCCGTTTTTTGGGGACGGCCGCCCTGATTTTGCAAAGATCGTAAAAACCGAAAACAGTATCCGCCCGTTTTTTTCGGGAAAGCGCAGGGAGCGCAGGAAGCTCATTGATTTGCTTCCTGCGCTCCCTGCGCTTCGGTTTGCACGGATTTTCTAATGCGTCGAATTGTATGGAATGTAAAAAACGGAAATTGTTCTG
>USSJ01000205.1 GCA_900557285.1 uncultured Clostridia bacterium
TTTTGCTATTCAAGACAAATTAGCTTATGTCAACAAGCTGAGGCGGGCTCAGCCCGCTTGCGCGAAGAATCAGTTCATCAGAAATTTCTGCCGTACCTGCGCGATTTGCTGTGTGTCGGCCTGCTGGTTTTGATACCAGCCGCGGCTGGACATTTCGGCATAGATATCCGACTGCATGTCCAGACTTTCGCCCAGTGCGCCGTCAAACGCCTGATGCACGTCCGGCGTGGCGGATTCGATGGCACCGTGCAGATACAAATCGCAGACGCCTTTTGTCGTCAAAAGCAGGTTTTCCATAATCTGCTGATCGTTATTCATGGCCATCCCTCCTTAAACGAGCGCCATCAGGCGGTTGAAGAGCTGCTGGTGGGCGCTTTGAAGCTGGCGAACGCGCTGTTTGAGCTTCGGGTCGCTGAGCGCGGCCTCGGCTTCCTGACATTGGGCGATGAGAAACTGCTCGTGGCCGAGCGCATCGTCGATATAAAGCAATTCTTTCGGGCTCATAAAAAACACCTCCGGCGGTAGTTTGGCCGGAGGCGTGGGAAATATGCGGGGCAGATATCAATAAGCGGGAACATAATGCTCGAGCGCGCTTTCAACAACGCGGTTGAGCGTGGTTTGGTGCGCCGTTGCATAGAGGGCGGCGCGGCGATGGAGTTCGGGGGAAATGCGGATATTGAATGAGCCCTTGTAGGCTTTTTCCGGCGGAGTGCCCTCCTCAGCACAGAGATTGAGGTATGCATCGACCGCGTCGTGAAAGTCATTGACCAATTCCTGAACGGTTTGACCTTCGTAGGAAATCAGGGCGCGAATACCCATGACTTTTCCGAAAAGAACGGAGTCTTCCTGCGAAAACTCGACGCTGCCGACATAGCCTTTATATTCCATGGTATTGCTCAAATCAATCCCTCCTGTTCCAAGATTTCGATGAGCTGTTTGATTTGATACGCCAGAAGCTCCTTGCGGGGGTGGGGCTTATGCAGCAAGATCGGCGGGTGAGAGTCGCTGGAAAATAAGACGCGCGAACCGCTGGTTTTCCCTTTGTTGGAACGCAGATAGGTCAGATAGCGCAAGAGGGTTTCGACCTCTTCAAAGGTCATGTCCTTCGGAACGGATTTCAGCTTTTTGATGAGCTTTTCTTTTTGTCCCAAGCCGCATGCCTCCCTTTCTCATATAGTATAGCACAAAAAGATAAAAATGCAACTGAATTTAGTTGCGCATTTTGAAAAAATTGGAATTGGAAAAATGTCCTTCTGCAAAGAGCAAAAAAAAATCGGCTGCTTTCGCAACCGACCTTTTTGGCAGACCCACACTTTCGGAATCCGAACATTTTACCGAAACGGAAGAATGGTTATTTTTCTTTAGATTATAGAAAACAGTGAGCTTGCGGTTTCCCGGCCCTTCATCGTAAACATCGACGCGGCGGACGAGCGATTCAATAATTCTTTCTTGAAAGTTCGGATCGTGAGCATCGCCGTCAAGGAAAGAGCGGAGGAAGAATGCGATTTGCTCGGCGGAGAGCTGCGGCTTTCGGAGCTGCTCGCGGGCAATCTGAACGGTGATATCTTCTTTTTGCTGTTCAAGCTCGGCCAGCCGTTCGCGCATGGATGCGGTGAATACCCCTGCTTCAATGGCTTTGATAAGATTTCGGGAGGATTTTTCAACATCTGCAAGCTGGGCATTTAAGGCCTTGAGCAAGGCATTGTTTTGGCAATCCTGTTCAAGTACGGCGGCACAGGCGTTTGAAACATCCTCGATCACGTCGGGGTGGAGGAATTTTTCGACGGTCTGCGCAACGACGGTTTCTTCGAGCCATTCTTTTTGTTCGGTGCGTTTGTCACACTGGCCTTTTCGGTTCTTTCGGCAGGAGCATTTATAATAGCGATAGGTCGAGCCGCCTTTTCCTGTGCCGGATTCGCCGATCATCGGAGAGCCGCAATGGCCGCAAAAAACCTTTGTAGTCAGCAAATAAGGAATTTCTGCTTTGTTACGGGCTTTTGCAGCAGAAACAACACCGATTTTTTCTTGTACGGCATTGAATAATTCGACATCCACGATCGCGGGAACGCCGTTCGGAACAGTTATGCCGGATGCGTGGTATTCGCCGATGTATTTTCGATTACGCAGGACACCCTGTATACTGCCAAGGCGAAATTTATTTCCTTTCACGGTTCGATATCCCTTCTCGTTGAGTGTAGAGACAATTTCCTTGATGGAGTGGTTGTCGGCGTACATCTGGAAGATCAACCGGACACAGGCGGCGCCGGCCGGATCAATGACAAAGTGCTTTGTTTCGTCGATGGTATAGCCAAGAGGCAGGCCGCCGCCGTTCCAGAGGCATTTCCGCGCATTTTCCTGTAAGCCGCGCTTTGCGTTGCGGGAAAGGTTGGCGGAATAATACTGCGCGAAGCCCTCAAGCAGCGATTCGAGAATGATTCCTTCCGGCGTGTCTGGAATGTTCTGATCGGAATAATAGAGCGTAACGCCATTCTTTTTGAGCCGCGATTTATAAACGGCAGTGTCGTATTTGTCGCGGGAAAAACGGTCGAGGTTCCACATGATAAGGGCTTGGAATTTGTGGCGGTCGCTGTCTGCGATCATGCGTTGAAATTCCGGGCGATTGTCGGCATGGAGGCCGGACAGGCCGCGATCTGCGTATATCTCGATCACAGTCATGTCGTGCTCTTTGGCGAAGCGCTGACAGGCGCGAACCTGTCCTTCGATGGATTCTTCGCGCTGGTTGTGGCTGGAGAAGCGGGCATATATGACGGCTTTCAAATTGGATCACCCCCTTAAATAGTGATAACAGTTGAATGAATCCCTTGATGAGCCGCATAAAGAAAAAGAGTGTGAATTGAATACTTCGTCTCGTCCATGCTGGAAACATGGGCGGGGCGTTTTTGATGGCTATTTTGCCAAGGGTGGCAAAAGGGGCACGAAGAAGGTCACGGGCGCTTTTCGGATTCGATCAAGCGCTGCACCTCACGGTCGAAGTCGGAGACGATGCGCTGCGTTTTGTTGAAAGCGTCGTATTCCGCCTCGGCCTTCTTTTTTGCTGCCGCGGCGGAAATACGCCCCTTATCGGGCAGAATGTCATAGCGGCGGAAAGCGAGAAATTCGTTGACGCTGGAGGTGAACTGCTCCATCGTGAAGGCATTTTCGCGCTCGATCAGATCCTCGATATAATCG
>USSJ01000206.1 GCA_900557285.1 uncultured Clostridia bacterium
CGACGTCAACGCCGGGCTTCCCGAAATCGATGAAAAGGAAACGCTCGTGCGCCTTATCCGCGAAGTGCAGGCTGTCAGCGAACTGCCCGTTCAGATCGATTGCGGAAAACCCGACGCCATCGAAGCCGCCCTGCGCATTTACTGCGGCAAGGCAATCGTCAATTCGGTAAACGGCGAAGAAAAGACGCTCCGCGCCATTCTTCCCCTCGTCCGTAAGTACGGTGCGGCAGTCGTGGGGCTTACCATGGATGAAAACGGACTCCCCCATACCTGCGCCCAACGCGTAAAGATCGCCGAAAAAATCATAAAAACCTGCGCCGAATACGGGATCCCCGAAGAGGATATCTACATCGATTGCCTCACCCTCACCGCCAGCGCCGAACAGGGCCAGGCGGAAGAAACTTTGCAGGCTATGCGCGAGATCAAGCAAAAATACCGCGTCAAAACCGTTCTGGGCGTGAGCAACATCTCTTTCGGGCTCCCCAATCGCCAGATCGTCAACACGGCTTTTTTGACCGCCGCCATGTTCGCAGGACTCGACTGCCCCATCATCAACCCGAATATTCCCGAAAATATGCAGGCTGTGGCGGCATATAAAGTCTTGAGCGGCGAGGACAAAAACTGCGCCGCCTATACCGAAAAATACGGCAATGTAAAAATTGCGACGTCCGTTACTTCTTCCGCGGCAGCATCCTCCGCGCAGACGTCCGATGATATTTCTTATGCCATCCGAAAAGGATTGCCCGAAGCGGGCGCGATCGCGGCAAAAATGCTGCAGACGATCCCGCCGCTGGAACTGATCGACCGTTATCTGATCCCCGCCCTCAATGCGGTGGGCGACGAATACGAAAAGGGAACGCTGTTCCTGCCGCAGCTCATTTCGGCGGCGGAAAGCGCAAAGCTCTGTTTCGACGAAGTCAAAAAACTTTTGCCCGGTGAAAACACCGAACGCGGCAGGATCGTGCTCGCAACCGTGCGCGGCGATATCCACGACATCGGCAAAAATATCGTAAAAACCGTTCTGGAAAATTACGGGTACAAAGTCATTGATCTGGGCAGGAACGTCCCGCCCGAGACGATCGTCGAAACGTGCGAACGCGAACACATTCTTCTTTGCGGACTCTCCGCGCTCATGACGACGACCGTTCCGTCCATGGAAGAAACCATTCACCTTTTGCGTTCGCGGTGTCCCGATTGCCGCGTTATGGTGGGCGGAGCAGTACTCAACCCCGATTACGCCAAAAAAATCGGCGCCGACTGGTACTGCAAAGACGCCAATGCCGACGTGAAAATCGCAAGATTTATCTTTGAAAACGGGGAAGAAGTACCAACTTTGCGCTGAAAACTTTCCAAAAAGCAAGCTGCAGATAAAAACGCTGCCCTTCAGCAGGTTCATGCCGACAATAGCGGTTCCGTTTTCCGCACGAATATCGCCCGGCAATATTTGCGACGTGCCGATGCGTGCGAAACGTTTCTTCAAACAAAAAGATCTGCACGAATCCCAATAAAAACTGTCCGTCTTCGGAATACTTCCGACGGCGGTTCAAACGAATATTTTCCGCGGACACATGCCTGCCCCCACAAAACGGACATATGCCTGCAAAAATCAAAAAAGGAGAACGAACATGAATACAAAACCTTATTTTGATGCATGTGTTCAAAGCATCTCGCAAATCGTACGCATTGACAGTTCGCAAGCGCCCGCCCTGCCCCATATGCCTTTCGGCAAGGGTGCGGCGGACAGCCTGAAATATTTTCTGGATCTTGCGGCATCCTTCGGATTTGAAACGCATAACTACGACAACTATGTCGGCGACGTGATCTTCGGCGACGGCGAAGAATTCGCAATCTTAGCGCATCTGGACGTAGTCCCTGCCGGCAACGGCTGGACTAAAGATCCGTTCGGCGGTGAAATTGCGGACGGGAAGCTGTACGGCCGCGGCACCATGGACGACAAAGGCCCTGCCGTCATCTGTCTGTACGGACTGAAAGCTCTCAAAGATTCCGGATTTAAGCCTTCAAAAAAAATCAAACTTATCGTCGGCTGCAACGAAGAAAACGGTTGGGAATGCATGGCACATTACAAAAAAGTGGCGCACATGCCCGATTACGGGTTTACCCCCGACGCCGATTTCCCCGCCATCTATGCCGAAAAGGGGATCTTGCATTTTGAAATGCAATTCCCCGTAAAAAATGCGCCCTTTACCGCCCTGTACGGCGGCAAAGGCGTCAATATGGTGTGCGACGAGGCGTTCGCCCAATGCGATGAAACGGAGGGCGCGGAGCGCTATTCCTTGCGCGTCGAGGACGGCTTGCTCGTATCCCGCGGCGTATCCGCGCACGGTTCCACGCCCGAAAAGGGGAAAAACGCGCTGGAACCGCTCTTCGCCTATTTCGCGCGCACCAATGAAGATATGCGGCGCGCCCACGAAATTCTGTTCGAGGATATTTTCGGCTTAAAAAACTTTGCCGACGAAACGGGACGGCTGACCATGTCGCCCGACGTCGCAAACTACGGCGACGGTATATTAAGCGTATGCGTGGATATCCGTTACCCTGCCACCCTGCCCTTGCAGGCAGTCCTGGACGTTTTGAACAAGACGGGCGTGCGCTATGAAGAGATCCACCACCAGAGCGCGCTGTTCAATCCCAAAGACAGTTTTTTGATTCAGACTTTGCAGCGCGTATATAACGAAGCGACGGGCGAACGCGCCGAGCCCATCGCCATCGGCGGAGGCACATACGCGCGCGCGCTCGAATGCGGCGCGGGATTCGGCCCGCAGTTGTGCGGAGAACCCGTGACCATTCACCAGAAAGACGAATATATTTCTATCCCGCACGTGAAGTTTCTTTTAAACTTATATCGCCGCGCCGTCGAAGAATTGACGAAGTAACGAACCGAATCGGAGAAAACTATGCAAAAATGGATGCGCCGTAACGCGCTGCAAGCCCTTTCCGTATTTTATTTCATCGGTGAGAACGATACGTTTCAGGATTTTTCCGCGCGGAATTCGGATGCGGAAATGAAAAAATACTGGCGGAAAGAGGTAAAGCACATTTTGAAGGAAAACAAATCGCTCATCCGCAAAATTTTTTCTCCCGAAATATCGCGCTATTTTTATACGCCGCACGGTTTCATACGCCGCTGCAAACTCGACGAAAATATTTTCGAAGCGATCGCGGCCG
>USSJ01000207.1 GCA_900557285.1 uncultured Clostridia bacterium
CCCGTATTTTCCTTTGAATTTGCTGATGTAGTGTGAAACGGAATTATAGCCGACGGTATAAGCGATGTCGAGAACGGAAAGGCCTTTGTTTTTGAGCAGGTCGAGTGAGTATTCCAGGCGGATGTTTCCGATGAAATCTACAAGAGATTGATTGGTATATTTTTTGAAGAGCATACTGAACTGGGAATGCGAATAATTTGTGATTTCGATAATTTCGGAAATATGTTTGCAGAATATTTTCGGCTCCTGCAATTGTGAAAAGACCTGTAAAAACCAATCGGGGAAAGGTTGTTTTTCGATGTAATCCTTTTCGATGAGCTTTCCTAAAAGATAAACGATGATGGAATCGGCAATCTGGCGCTGAGATACATAATCGAAATTCAGCATACCGATGGAAGAAAGGTTTTTCAGTCGGGGTTGCAGTTCGGTGACGCTTTGAGGGGAAAGATCAAAAAAAATCGGATTTTCGGCACTGCTGAGGCGTTCCAGAAGAGATGCTCCGAACATATTTGTAATGATGGCCGAAAATTGATCTGCTTTGATGTAAATATCCCTGTAACGGTTTTTGTTTTCCATAGGCGTGAGGGAATGTACATGATTCGGCCCGAGAATAAAAACGCGGTTGGCGATGGCGGAATAATCCTTTTTATTGATATGATTTATATATTTCCCTTCGAGAAAGATAGAAAATTCCCAGTCGGTATGGCTGTGCTGAAAGCAGGGAAAAGTATATTCACAAGTTATCTGTTTGGCGGTAGGCGTAAGAGCTTCCGGACGTGATGAAATTTTTTCTTCCATAATGATATTGTAGCGCGTAAAAATGTGTTTGTCAATAAATCGTTAAAAATCGATATTTTTTAAGCAAAAAATGATAGAATCTGTAGAGATGTGCTTTTATAATGGAATTGTAATACGAAGCACGTCTGAAGGAGTGGAGATGCTGAAATCCTTAATCAAACGTAAAAAAAAGAGTGTATCGATGGTCAACGGGCTGAAGCAGGGTAAATCGTGGTTTGCCCTGATTTTGCTTATACCTGCACTGTTTAATTTTTTTGTTTTCTGGTTGTACCCGAATTTCAGTTCGATCGTACTTTCGTTCCAGAATTCGCGCGGGGATTGGACGATCGGAAATTACGAATATGTGATAAAAAATCTGTTCAGTGCTTCCGGGGAGATCTTTGCGGAAGCATTCCGGAATACGATGATTTATTTTTCGGTCGGATATTTTATTACGCAGACATTCAATGTTCTGCTTTCGTATTTCTTTTATAAAAAGATTGCGGGGTACAGAATATTTCGTTTTCTGTTTTATATGCCGAATATTCTGGCAACGGTGATCATGGCAAGCGTATATAAAACCCTGCTCGGACCGCAAGGCCCGTTCGTTACTGCCTTATATGAGTGGGGTTGGATCGATGAACCTTTGCGGTTGTTCAGCGACGCGCGGTATGCGATGATCGCGAGTGTGGGATACAGTATGTGGCTGTTTGTCGGCGGGGTATTGCTCTGGACGAGCGGTGCGATGGCGCGGATCCCGAAGCAGCTGTTGGAAGCGGCGGCACTGGACGGGATCACGCCTTGGAAAGAATTTATTTATATAGTACTTCCCATGATCAGCGGAACGCTTTCCACACTGTACATAATCGGTATTGCGGGGATCCTCGGTTCGGGCGGAGCCACTTTGTATCTGACTTTCGGTGACTACGGAACGATGACATTGTCATTCTGGATCTTCAAGCAGGTTTATACGGGCGGCGGAACGGGAACAAGTTCTGCGCTCGGTATTCTCATGACCGTTGTCACGATACCTCTTATTTTCTTTGTAAAATGGCTTGCGGGCAAACTGACTGCGGAGGTGGAGTATTGATATGAAAGGCATCAGATTATTTCATAAACGAATGCTTCCCAAAGAAAAAATAAAGCGATCCCGCGGAGAGAAAATTCTTTTTACGGTCGTTTTCATTATTCTTTGTATTCATGCACTGACGTTTATATATGCGTTCGGACTGACGTTTATCAATACATTTAAGGGCAAGTACGAGTATCTTTACGGCAATCGGTTCGGCTGGCCGCAGGAATGGGTGTGGAGCAATTACGCGGCGGTGTTCGAGGTGCTTGTCGTCAATGATACCGGATACGTCGGAATGTTTTTCAACAGTATCTGGCAGACGGTCGGCGCGGTGTTCCTGACGACGATCAGTACTGCGATGGCATCGTACGCATATTCGAGGTATGCGTTTCCGTGCCGCAGGGTCGTTTACTGGATCGCGATCGTTCTGCTTACCATTTCATTGCCGGGCTCTTTGCCTGCGACGTATAAGCTGTACAGCGATCTGGGGCTTCGGAATTCTCCGCTGTTCCTGATCGGAGCGACGGCAGGGCTTGGTACTTATTTTATTGTGCTTACGGGATTCTGGCGCAGTGTGAGCTGGGAATATGCCGAAGCGGCGTTTGTGGACGGAGCCACGGATATGACGGTGTTCTGGAGAGTCATGATCCCGCAGGCATTTCCGATCATGGGAACGATGTTTCTTTTGGGTTTTATTGCGGGCTGGACGGACGCAAATACTTCGATGCTGTATCTTCCCGAATATCCTTCCATGGCATTCGGGTTGTATGAGTATCAGAACATAACAGGGGCGTCCATCAATTATCCCATATATTTTGCAGGGCTGATCCTGGCGGCAGTACCGAGCATTTTGCTTTACGGGCTTTTCCAGGATCGTATCATGACCGCCATGAATATCGGCGGGCTCAAAGGTTAAAGACAGAAGGAGTAAATTCATGAAAAAGATCATCTGTATCGTGTTGGCACTGGTGACGGCGATCTCCGTTCTTTTGTTTGGGGGATGCAAGAGAGCCGTGGATAATTCGGAAAAGACAATCGAAATCTTCGCATACAAGGCAGGATACGGTGTCGAGTGGCTGAATGCGATGAAAAAAGTCTTTGAGGAAAGGACGGATTACAAAATCGAGATCCGTGAGCAGAACAGTTCGGACGTTTTGGAAAGCATGGTAAAAGCGGGGCCGAGCACCACGGTGGATCTGTTTATCGTGGGCGAGGTTTGGGACAGATACATCGAACTCGGTTCCAAAGCGGTCAAGGGGTATGTAGGCCGTCTGAGCGCCGCAGGCCTGGCAGATGAGGCCGAGCTTGTTGTAGCCGGGGTCCTC
>USSJ01000208.1 GCA_900557285.1 uncultured Clostridia bacterium
ATATGGGCTGTTGCCGCAGAGCGATGGAGACATCGTGCGCAGGTCTGAACAGGTTGCGTCGAAAACAAGGCGCGACATAACACAGCTTCACCGCCCCTTAAAGTTAAAGCTCAAACGGTGCAAAGACGATGGGATGCAACCGCGCGCCGTTTTGGCGCGCGGTTTTTCTATGCACAGCCATGGCAAGTGCTTTCGGTTCGTTTGTTCGAAACGAAAGAGTGTGCGCGCGGGATCTGTCGGAGAGACGGCATAAGGACGATGCGTATACCAAAGCGCGGAGAGCCATGCGGATACGGAATTTGGTAATAAAGAAGGAGGATTCGTATATGGACGAAGGATGCGGCAGCCGAAGTAAGAACCGGACGCGGCGCACGGATGATGCGGCGTGCGTATCCGTTCGCCCGTTCGGATGACTTCGGCTACCTCTCCGATGACAAATCGAAGGAGGTGGCAATCATGGCAAAAAAAATCAGAAGATTCTTTCTTTCGGGGATCGCGGAAAGCGTGATCCGGGCAGAAGAGACAAAGGCGAGGATGAAAGAGGCGGCGCTGTCCGCTCCGGAAGATGTGCGCGGCATGTTGGGTACGTCGGATAGCGGACTGACGCAGGCGCAGGCGGAACAGATGCGGCAAAAGTACGGGGCGAACGTTCTGCCGACGGCGCGGAAACGGGGCATATTCGGGAGGCTGGCCGCGGCGTTTGTAAATCCGTTCACGGCGATCCTGTTCGTATTGGCGTTGGTATCGGTCATGACGGACATTGTTTTTGCCGAACCTGGAGAGAAAAATTATGTGACCGTGCTGGTGATTTCGTGTATGGTCGGGGTATCGGGGATTCTGCGTTTCGTGCAGGAAACGCGCAGTACGAATGCGGCGGCGAAGCTGGCGGCGATGGTGTCGGCGAAATGCGATGTTTTGCGCGGCGAGCGGCAGGAGATCGAATCTTCCGATCTTACGGTCGGGGATATCGTATATCTTTCCGCGGGCGACATGATCCCGGCGGATCTGCGGATTCTGACGGCGAAAGATCTGTTTGTTTCGCAGTCGTCGCTGACGGGAGAAAGTGTGCCTGAAGAAAAAAATCCCGCGCCCGTATCGTCCTTTGCGTCCGTTTCCGCGTGTGAAAATCTGGCGTTTTGCGGCACGAACGTCGTGAGCGGAAGCGGAACGGGCATCGTTTTGGCGACAGGGGCGGACACGGTGCTCGGCAGTACGGCGAAAACCCTCTCGAAAAGACCGGAAAAAACGGCTTTTGAAAAGGGCGTTTCGTCGGTATCGCACATTCTGATCCGTTTTATGCTGTTCATGGTACCCGTCGTTTTTCTGATCAACGGCATCACGAAAGGGGATTGGCTGGATGCCGCCCTGTTTGCGGTGAGCATTGCGGTAGGGTTGACGCCTGAGATGCTTCCCATGATCGTGACGACCTGTCTTGCCAAGGGAGCGGTAACGCTTTCGCATAAAAAGGTTGTCGTAAAGAATATGAATGCCGTCCAGAATTTCGGATCCATGGACATACTCTGCACGGATAAAACGGGTACGCTCACGCAGGATAAAGTGGTGCTGGAACTGCACCTGAACGTGGAGGGGAAGGAAGACGCGCGCGTACTGCGGCATGCGTTTTTGAACAGCAACTACCAGACGGGCCTGAAAAATCTGATGGATGCGGCGGTGATCGAACGCACGCGCGAATTGTGTGCTTCGGGCGAAATTTCGGATGACGTGCTTGAAAATTACAGCAAGACGGATGAAATTCCGTTTGATTTTGAGCGTCGCAGAATGAGCGTTGCGGTGCAGGACAGATCGGGAAAGGTGCAGCTGATCACAAAAGGGGCTGTGGAGGAAATGCTTGCCGTTTGTTCGCATGCGGAGCTGGACGGTGAAGTGCTCGATCTGACGGATGAAGTGAAAGCGCGCGTCCGCCGCCTTTCGGAGAGCCTGAACGAGCGCGGGATGCGCGTGCTGGCGGTAGCGCAGAAGCGGCTGGAAGCGGGCGCACAGCTTCGGGTCACGGATGAGAGCGGGATGGTGCTGATCGGATGCCTTGCATTTCTGGATCCTCCCAAATCGACCACGGCGCCGGCGCTGGAAAGACTCAAATCGCTCGGCGTTCGTGTCAAGATCCTGACGGGTGACAACGAAAAAGTCACGGCTTGCATCTGCCGCAAAGTGGGATTGGATGGCGCACACATTCTGTTGGGCGGAGAGCTGGAAGGGCTGAATGACGAGGAACTTGCAAAGGCGGCGGAAAAAGCATCCGTGTTTGCGAAACTTTCACCGTCCCAGAAAGAACGGGTGGTTCGCGTATTGCGCGAAAACGGGCATACGGTAGGATTTATGGGCGACGGCATCAACGATGCGCCCGCGATGCGCGCGGCGGATGTCGGTATTTCCGTGGATACGGCGGCGGATATCGCAAAGGAATCGGCGGACGTGATTTTGCTTGAAAAAGATCTGACGGTGGTTGCGGACGGGGTCGTGGAGGGCAGAAAGACTTACGCGAACATGATGAAATACATCAAGATCACGGCGTCCTCCAACTTCGGCAACATGTTCTCGGTGCTCGCGGCGAGCGCGTTTTTGCCCTTCTTGCCCATGCTCTCGGTGCAGCTCATCCTGCTCAATCTCGTGTACGATCTCTCCTGCATCGCGCTCCCTTGGGACAATGTGGAAAAATCTTGTCTGGAAAAACCGTCGGAATGGGATTCGAAATCGGTCACGCGGTTTATGGTGCGGTTCGGGCCGCTCAGCTCTTTGTTTGATATTCTGACATACGTATTGCTGTTTTTTGTCGTATGCCCCGCAGTTTGCGGCGCGCAGTTTGCGGCGATTTCGGACGGCGCACTGAAAATGCAGTTTATTGCACTGTTCCAGACGGGGTGGTTTATCGAGTCGATGTTTACGCAGACGTTGGTCATTTATATGCTCCGCAGTCCGTATCTGCCTGTCGGTAAAAACCGCGCTTCTCTGCCTGTGCTGGCGCTGACTCTCTGCGGGATCGCGTTTTTGACGGCCGTGCCCTTTACTTTCGGTTCGGCGATCGGGCTTTGCCCGTTGCCCGCGGTGTATTTTGCCATGCTTGCGGGGATCGTCCTTTCGTATATGCTCCTGACGACCTTTGTCAAAAAACTGTATGTAAAGAGATACG
>USSJ01000209.1 GCA_900557285.1 uncultured Clostridia bacterium
TTCTGTTTATGCTCACAGTATACCCCGAATTGCGGATTTTTTCCGTAACATTGTTACATATACAAAAAAATTTTTGAAAAAATTCAGTAATTTTTTTCGTTAGCTTTCCGGATAGCCTTTCAGCGTACATCCGTTTGCGATACCGCTTTTTCCGACAGCAAAAAAGTATTCCTCAGCAAAAACAAGTCCGGAAAAACCGAACCTGTTTTTTACACCGAGAGCCGCGGCCGCAGATGGCAAGAAGCAGCTCCTCGTTTTTCTCTGAAATTTATTGTTTTTCCGAAACTTTCCGCAATTCTTCTGCATCCGCAATGCGGATCGTTCCGCGGGAAAGTTCCACCAACCCCTCCGATTCAAAATATTTGAGCATCCTTGAAACGGCTTCCCGAACCGTTCCCAGGTGCGCGGCCAATTGCTCGTGCGTAATTTTCAGATCCGCAGTGCCTGCATACGATTGTTCTTCCAGCAACAGTGCGGCCAGACGCGCATCAAACTTTTTGTTCAGGACTTCATCGAGAACCCACATCACTTCAGAAAAACGCTGCGCCATCAATCCGCTCGTAAACCCGTTCACCGCAACCGATTTTTCCGCAAGTTTTTTGTATATTTCCGCAGGGATCAAAATCAGCCGCACCTCCGTTTCCGCAACGGCAAAAACATGAAAATCAATGCCGTGCAGCGCGCAGGACGCACTGAAAAGACAAATACCGCCTTCCGAAATTCTGTATAACGTGATCTCACGCCCTGTCTCCGAAAGAGTATAGACACGGATCCTGCCGCTTTCCACATACAAAAGCCCCGTACAGTCCCCGTTATAGACCTGCGCGCCGCGATGAAATGTATATTCCCGCAGATTCTCCCGCACCAGACGCCGATCTTCTTCCTTCAGATCTTTGTAAAAAGAAAAATTTTCCGCTTTCTGCATTCCGTTTCCGCCATCCCCCGCGCTATCTTCTTTTCCCGTATCTACGCAAACATCCCGATCGTTCAGTGACGGCATCCGCCGCAAGTATGATCATCCGAATGACATCCGTGCTCGCCGCAAGCATGCGCTTCACTGTGTTCATGCTCGTGATGCGAACATTTTACGTTTGGATCATACGAAAGATCTCCTTTTAAAAATGCCTCCACAACAGCATCCGTCTCGCCTTCCACGCCTCCGAACACGCGGATCCCCGCCGAACCGAGCGCTGCGATCGCTCCGCCGCCGATCCCGCCGCAAATCAGTACGTCCACGCCCCGAGCCTTCAAAAAACCCGCCAGCGCACCGTGTCCCGTTCCGTCCGTATCCACGACCTCTCCCGAAACATTGCCGTTTTCCACAGTATAAATCTTGAATTTTTCAGAATGACCAAAATGCTGATAGACTTTCCCGTCTTCATAAGGAACTGCTATTTTCATCCAATGCCTCCGTTTTGCAGGTTATTTCTCCGCCCGAACGGGCGCTTTCCCTGCTCTTATTCATTATAACACCTTCCCGCGAATTTGTACACTTTTTTACAAAAAATCACGCGCGAAAAACCGCGCCGCCCCCTTGCATTCCTTTTGGGGCATTTTTTTGAAAACGCAAAAACTCTTTGTTGTTTGCGACACACCGCACCGAAAACGCCGCGGCGCGCAATTTCTTTGCGCGCCGCGGCGTTTTCGCTTACAAGGTTTTTCTATGCATTATTTAATTTCGGATACAGAATTCTTTTCTGTTTCCGAAAATCAATTTTTTTTCGATTTCGGGCGGAATATCAACGCAAACAGAAAAGCGAACAAGATCGCCGCCGTAACGCCGGCGCTTGCGGCGTTCAATGCGCCTGTCAGCGCGCCGAACAAACCGCGCTGCGCGCCGAGCATTGCACCTCTTGCCAGCAAATAGCCGAACCCGCTGATCGGCACCGTGGCCCCCGCCCCGGCAAAATCAACCAGATATCCGTACAGTCCCAACGCTTCCAGGACAACCCCCGACAGCATAAAAAAGACAAGGATCCTTCCCGAAGTCAGTTTTGTCAGATTGATGACCACCTGCGCAACCGTACATATGAGTCCTCCCACCGCAAATGCTTTGGCAAACATCCACAATATATCCCAATATTTGTCCATTCCGAGCCTCCCCGCCCATTTTTTCTGTTCCGAAAGATTTTCAGTCGATATTCTCCACCGATACGGCATGCGCTACACACGGGATCGTCTCACCCTGCCCGGATGAAACCGTGGAAAGCAATGCCCCCGTCGCGACGAACAGCACCTTATTCAGCTTTTTCTGCCGCATCTGCTGCAGAATAAAAGAGTTGAATACCACCGCACAGCATCCCGCCCCGCTTCCGCCCTGAAATTCGTCTTCCGCGTGTTTATAGATCATTGCCCCGCAGTCGTTATGGTTCTCAAAAATATCCACGCCTTTTTCCCAGACAAGATCCCGTACGATCCGACTCCCCAATACTCCGAGATCTCCCGTCAGGATCAGATCGTAATACCCGGGCTCGCGCTTTGTATCTTTCAGGTGCGCCAGAATGACATCGCAGGCGGCAGGAGCCATCGCCGCCCCCATATTATTTGCATCCGTAATGCCGAAATCCTCCGCGGTATGGTAGATACTGCCCGCTTCACCAGGCAAATCTATACCAGTCGTCTGAGTCAGCCCAAACGCGTGGAAATATTCTCGGAATTTTTCTTTACCTAACGCCTGGCCATAAGAAATGAATGCCGGGTTGCAGGAATTTTGCAGGGTCTGGGCAAAGTTCTGAGTACCGTGCCCTGCCAGTTTCCAGCAATGATAGGTTACGCCGCCAGATTCATACGTACCAGTACAAGTAAAAGAATGATTTAAACTGATCACTTTTTCCTCCAGCACAGAGGATGCAGTAATGATTTTAAACACCGATCCCGGCTCATATGGATCAGAAATTGCCTTGTTCCGCCACTGTTCATACTGAGCCTCCAGCAGAGCCTTCTGCCGGGCATCTTCATCCGTGATGGCGTCCAGCTGTGCCTGCACGTTTTTGTCATAAATGGTATTGGGCGAGTTGGGATCAAAGTCCGGCTTGGTACTCATAGCCAGAATTTCTCCGGTTTTTACATCCATCACAACAGCACAGGCCTTGTTTTGCACCTCGTGTTCAATCACCGCCTGCTCCAAATGCTTGTCGACAAAGTGTT